>JALOKS010000267.1 GCA_025456385.1 Thermoanaerobaculales bacterium
GCCGAGAGTCGCCGGCACCGCGATGCGCGCCCCGGCGAGCGCCGCGAGCCCGGCCGGCTCGCCCGCTCCCGAGCGGGTGATGACGATGGCGAAGCGGTCTACCGAGCGCACCACCTGGAGCCGGGCCTCGGCCCCGTATCGCGCGTTCGCCAGCACGTACGCGAAGGCCGGGATCCAGGCCACATCGGCCTGCCCGGCGCCGAGGGCCTGGATCACCGCCGCGTAGCTGGTCGGCACCTGAGATCTGAGGGTCAACCCACTGTCGGCGCGGATGAAACGGGCGAGCTCGTCGCCGCGGCGGACCAGGGTGCCCTGCTCCACCGAGGGCACGAAGAGCATCTGGACCGCCTGCTCGCCGCGGGCCTCGAGGAGCGCCCGGTGGCGGAGCCCCCACGCAAAGGCCACGAGGAGCCCGATGACGACGAGCCACCCGACGCGCGGCAGCCAGGGTCTGGGACGGCGAGCCTCCATGATCGGCGGCGAGGGTAGCATGGCGAGACCGCAGCGACACGCGCCCCGCGGCCAAGCACCCGACGTACAATCGGCCCATGCGACCCAGGTGGCGGAGGCTCGGCGTGCTGCTGTCGGCGTGGGTCGCACCGGCACTCGGCGCGCCGTCGGCACAGGAGCTCCGGCCGCCCCCGTTCGGGGCCGAGATCGAGGTGCGGCGGGTGCTGACCGAGGTGCGGGTGGTCGGCTGGCGGTCGAGTCGGTGCTCTGGGTGCCGGCGAGCGCCGACGCCGCTGCGGCCGCTCGGACGAGGGAGCCCGCCGTGACCCCGGCGGCGCCGCCGGAAGGGCGGCTGATCGTCGTTCTCATCCAGGTCGATCCCGCCTTCCACCCCTCCCGCACCTCGGGACTGCTGCGGATGACGCCGCGGGCGGCGCAGTTCGTCGCCGGCCTCGGTCCCGCCGACCGGGTCGCGGTGCTGGTCTTCCGCAGCCACCTGCAGCTGCGGGCCGACTTCAGCGACGACCTAGCCGGCGTGGCCGGGCTCCTGACCTCGACCGAGGTGCTCGAGGGCAAGGCCCCGGCGCCGCGGGCGAGCGGGCCGTCGCTTGCGGAGCAGCTCTCCCCGGACGAGGCGAGGAACGCGGCCTCGATGGACAGCGCCCTCGAGCTCATCGGCCGGGCCCTCGCTCCCATCCCCGGACCGAAGTCGCTGGTGGTCTACGGCTATGCCCTGGGGAGCCTCACCGCGGGCCCCCGCATCACCCTCGACGACGGCTACCGGCGGGCGATGCGCGCCCTCACCGCCGGCCGGACGTCGGTCTTCGTGCTCGACATCACCCCGAGGTCGCGATGGCGAAGCTCGTGCGCGTGATCTCGAGCTACTACGAGCTGTCGCTCGTTCCGCCCCCGAGGCTCGGCGAGGAGTACTCGATCGAGGTCGCGGTGAAGCGCCCGCGGGTCGAGGTCCACGTCCGCCAGGAGCACCCCGCCCCCTCGATGTGGTGATGTGGCATAATCCGCCGACCTCTGGAGGTGAGTCCATGTCTCGTCTGCTCGACCGCTTCGCCCTGACCCTGCTCGTCTCGGTGCTCGTGCTGGGCTGCGCCCGCCGGGCGGACACCGTCGCGCCCGAGCCGCTGCTGCCCGAGACCCCGGACGGCACCGTCCTCGCGGTCGCGAAGCACCTTGCCGACCACGACCCCGGTATCCTCTGGGAGGCGCTGCCCCCAAGCTACCGGACCGACATCAACGACCTCACGCGGGCCTTCGCCGCCGCGATGGACGCCGAGCTCTACGACCGCTCGATGGCGCTCCTCCGGCGTGCGGTGGAGGTCCTGCAGGAGAAGCAGCCCATCATCCTCAGGAGCCAGACGGTGGCGGGCAGCGGGGTCGACGTCGCCGCCCTCGAGCGCGGCATGACCGGCGCCCTCGCCGCCGGCCATGCCCTCCTGACCAGCCCGGTCGCCACCCTCGAGGGCCTCGGTGCCATCGACTGGCAGAAGTTCCTGAGCACGACCGGCGGCCAGCTCATGACGCTCGCCGACGGCGCACCCGCAGCCGGCGCCGAGGCGCCGGCCGAGCAGCCGCTGGCGATGCTGCGCGGCCTCAAGGTGGAAACGGTGTCGACAACCGGCGATACGGCCGTCCTCCGCCTCACCTCCGGGGACCGCGAGCCCAAGGAGATCAAGCTCACAAGGGTCGAGGGCCGCTGGGTGCCGACCGAGATGGCCGAGCAGTGGCCGCAGAAGGTCGCCGAGGCGAAGGCCAAGCTCGCGGAGCTCACCCCCGAGCGCTTCGCCGAGCTCAAGCCGCAGGCCCTGATGGGCCTCGCCATGGCAGAGGGCTTCGTCGGCCAGGTCGCCGCCATCCAGACCCCCGAGGAGTTCGACGCCGCGGTCGGGCCGATGATCGAGGCCGTCATGGGCAACCTCGCGTTCCTGCCGCAGGGCGGGACAGAGGAGGAAACGCCGGCCGAGACGGAGGACGCGCCGCCGGCCGGCGAGGGCGGGTAGCCCTCAGCGCCCGGCGAGGGCGTCCGCCGGATCGCCGGCCGCGGCCCGTCTCGCCGGCGCGAGCGCGCCCAGCGCGCAGGCGCCGACGGCCAACGCGACAACGGCGGCGAGCAGCGCCGGCTCGAAGGCGAAGAAGCTGTCCGGCTTGAAGGGCAGGTCGGGGAAGCGGGCCCCGGCGAAGGCGTCGGCAGCCGCGCCCGCGGCCAGCGCCGCGACCACGCCCAGGAGGCCGGCGACCGCCCCCACCACCGCCGCCTCGAGCACCAGCAGGGCGCGGATGTCGCGCCGCCGCGCGCCGACGGCGCGCAGCACGCCGAGCTCGCGCCGCCGCACCAGCACCACGAGCCAGAGCACGTGCATGATGTGCGCGCTCGACACCGCCACCAGCACCACCCCGACCAGCGCGAGGGCTGCGGTGATGACGGCGGTCAGGAGGGCCGCCCGTCCGGCGCCGCGGTCGCTGACCTCGAGGCCGGAAGCCTCGACCGCCGCCACCACGCCCGGCAGGGCGTCCTTCGAGGCGATCTCCAGGATCGCCGAGTGGAAGCGCTCGCCGGCCGCCGGGCTGTCGAGACGGCGGTTGGCGCGGCGCACCTCGCCCAAGGGCAGACTGAGGCCGAGCGGGATCGCCCACTCCGACACACCGACCAGGCGGACCCGCTCACGCAGCGGGTCGGTGCTCGACGGCGCGAAGCTCGAGGCACCGATGATCAGCTCGAAGCTGAGGCCGGCGATGGCATCCGGGTTGAGCTTCGGCAACCGGTAGGCGCGCCGCAGTGCGCCGTTGTACAGCTCGACGACCTGGGGCGAGACCACGGCCGGCAGGTACGGGCGGCAGATGCCCGCGCTGACCGCGCAGTAGGCATCCGGACCGCATTCCCCGTCGCGGCTGCAGGGGCGCTCGACGAAGCTCTCGCTCACCTCGCGGAAGGCCCCACCCAGCTCGCCGCTGAGCAGCTCGGGGTCGATGCCGTCGGCCACGACCTCGCTCTGCAGGCCGGCGCCGAAGACCGCCGCGCCGCCGACCGCCAGGGCCGGCACGGTCAAGCGCATCCGCGGCCGCACCGCGAGCACCCCCTCGATCTCCGCGAGCCGGCCGAGGTCGTCGGCCTCGAGCGCGTCGCGGCCGAGCGGCAGCCGGATGGCGAGGAGGTCGAGGTCGGCGCTGCGCGGGGCGACCTCCAGGCGATCGGCCGGGAAGACCTGCTCGAGCAGGACCCGCCGCACCTGCAGGCCGAGCGCGAGGAAGAACGCGAGCGCCGCGACGCCGAGGACGATGCCGACGGCGGCCATCGCGAAGTGGCGCCAGTGGCGCCGGAGGTCGGCGGCGACCAACCGCGCCATCCCCCCGGGCGTCATCGGCCCTCCCGGGCGGCCTCGTGCAGCACCCCGTCGCGCAGCTCGAGGACGCGTGAGCCGGCCGCCGCGATCGCGTCGTCGTGCGTCGCCGCGACGACGGTGAGGCGGCCGGCGGCGTGCAGGCCCGCGATGAGGTCGACCACCGCAGCTCCCGTCTCGGCGTCCAGGTTGCCCGTCGGCTCGTCGCAGAGCAGCAGCTCCGGCTCGAGGAAGAGCGCCCGAGCCAGCGCCACCCGCTGCCGCTCGCCACCGGAGAGCGTCGACGCCCGCCGGCCCGCAGCGCCGCCGAGGCCGACCGCCTCGAGCACCTCGTCCGCGCGGCGCCGCAGCCGGGCGCGATCGCCCCGCCCGCCGCGGTCGAAGTGCGCGGCGAGAGCGACGTTGTCGGCGCAGCTCAGGTGGTCGAGCAGCTGCGAGTCCTGGAACACGAGCCCCACCTTGCGGTTGCGGTAGGCTGCGAGCTCCGCGTCCGGCAGGCCGCGCAGGCTCCCGCCGCCGACCTCGAGCTCGCCTTCGAAGGAGGTGTCGAGGCCGCCGATGAGGTTGAGCAGCGTCGTCTTGCCGGAGCCCGAGCGGCCGACAACGGACGCGAACTCCCCCGCGGCGACCTCGAGATCGATGCCGCGCAGCACCTCCACTCCGGACCCCGGATAGCGCTTGCGGACGCCCGTCATCCGAATCACGGCTGCAGTGTAGACGGTTCCAGTTTTGAGTTTCGAGTTTTGAGTTTTGAGTGTCGAGTTCCGGGTCTTCAGGGGCTCACAGTCGCGGCGGGTTCAACGTTGAACGTTCGCGCGACCCCGAAGCCACGATGCGTGAAAATTCGAAATCCGAAATTCGAAATTCGAAATCAGCCGCTTCCGCTACACTCCCCCGGTGCGCGTCCTCGCCCTCGACTTCGACGGCGTCCTCTGCGACTCATCGCGCGAGGTGCTGGTGGTCGCGGTCGACGCCTATGCCTCCCTGCAGCCGGCCTCGGCGCTGCTGCCCGGGCTCAGGAAGCTCCGCGGCCGGGCCCTCGCCGGCGACCAGAGCTTCCGCCGCGATCCCCTGTACCGCCGCTTCGCCGAGCTGCTGCCGCTCGGCAACCGCGCCGAGGACTTCGGGGTCGCGCTGTGGGCCATCGACGGCGGTCTCCGGGTCCTCGACCAGGCGGGTTACGACGCGGCCCACCGACACGTCGGCGGAGCCTGGCGCGACGCCTTCCACGACCGCTTCTACGCCGCCCGGGACGCGCTGCGCGCCGCGGACGTCGAGGGCTGGCGGCGCCTCCACCTCCCCTACTCCGGCCTCGCCGAGACGCTGCGGGGCCGCGGCAGCGCGTGGCGCTGCGCGGTCGCGACGGCGAAGGACGGCCGCTCGGTGCGGCTGCTGCTCGCGGACCTCGGCCTCGAGGGCGTCATCGACCCCGGCCTCATCCTCGACAAGGAGACGGGCGTCGACAAGACGAGCCACCTCAGAGAGCTCAGCGCGCGCACCGAGGTCAACCACCTCGCGAAGGCGGCGAGCCTCGGCGTGCGGCCGGTGCTCGCGGGCTGGGGCTTCAACACGCCGCGCGAGCACGACCTCGCCAGAGCGCTCGGCTATCCTGTCGCCACGCTGGCGACGGCCGGCGAGATCCTGTTTGATGGAGTATGACGGTGACGGCGAAGCGAACGACCCTCCGCCTCTTCAGCTGGAACGTCAACGGCCTGCGCTCCTGCGCCGGCAAGGGCTTTCTCGACTGGTTGGCCGCGGCGCGGCCCGACGTCCTCGGCCTGCAGGAGACCCGGGTGCTGCCCGAGCAGCTGCCGGACGAGCTCCGCAGCCCGGACGGCTACTCGAGCCACTTCCACTCCGCGGAGCGCAAGGGGTACTCCGGCGTCGCCCTGCTGGCGCGGACCGCGCCACGCAGCGTGCTCCTCGGCGGCCTCGGCGAGCCGCGCTTCGATTCCGAGGGCCGGCTCATCATCGCCGACTACGGCGACTTCCTCTTCTACACCGGCTACTTCCCGAACGGAGGCAGCGACCTCAGCCGCGTGCCCTACAAGCTCGAGTTCTCGGAGGCGGTCCTGCAGCATGCCGAGGCCCAGCGCCGCGCCGGCCGCAGCATCGTCATCTGCGGCGACATCAACACCGCCCACCGGGAGATCGACCTCGCCAACCCGAAATCGAACCAGAAGAACACCGGCTTCCTGCCCGAGGAGCGGGCCTGGGTGAGCCGCTTCCTCGACCACGGCTACCTCGACATCTTCCGCCGCCTGTACCCGGAGCGCGCCGGCGCCTACACCTGGTGGAGCAACCGGGCCGGCGTGCGCGAGCGCAACGTCGGCTGGCGGATCGATGCCTTCTACATCTCGCCCGAGCTCGAGGACCGGGTGGTCGACGCGCGGATCCACTCCGAGGTCACGGGCAGCGACCACTGCCCGATCGAGCTGGAGGTCGCGCGCCCGTGAAGAGGGACCTGCCTGCAGCGGCTGCTTTCGCGCGAGCTCCAGCTCGATTTCGGATTTCGAATTTCGGATTTCGGATTTCCGCCCGCCCGCCCACCCGGATGCGAGATGCGCTCCTCCGCCCCTCTGCCCGTCTGCCCCTCCGCCCACGCGCCCGGCTGGTCGGGCGGGAACTCAAAACTCAACACTCACAACTCAAAAATGATGGCCCGAATCGACGCCCATGACTGACGACCACTTCCATCGCCTCGAGCGGATGTACCTCGCGGCGCCGTTCAACGATGCCTACCGGCCAACCATCGCGGTCCGCAGTGGCGAGGCCGAGATCACCTTCGCCGTCGGTCCCCACTTCCACCACGCCGCCCGCAGCGTGCACGGCGCGGTCTACTTCAAGGCCCTGGACGACGCCGCCTTCTTCGCCGTCAACTCGCTGGTCGAGGACGTCTTCGTCGTCACGGTCAGCTTCAACGTCTACTTCGTGCGCCCCATGGGCGAAGGGGTCGTGCGCTGCCGGGGCACGGTCGTCAACGCGAGCCGCAACCTCTGGGTCGCGGAATCGGTTCTCGAGGACCAGGACGCACGGCTGCTCGGTCGCGGGAGCGGGACGTTCATGCGCAGCCGCCTGGCGCTTGCCGACGCCATGGGTTACGGCGACGGCGGCTGAGGCCATGCCCGAGCTGCCCGAGGTCGAGACCGTCCGCCGCGCCCTCGCGCTCGAGCTCGGCGAGCTGCGGG
Source organism: Thermoanaerobaculales bacterium (assembly GCA_025456385.1). GTDB lineage: Bacteria > Acidobacteriota > Thermoanaerobaculia > Thermoanaerobaculales > Sulfomarinibacteraceae > Sulfomarinibacter. Next base: position 6,992 of record JALOKS010000267.1, read on the forward strand.
TGCTCGCGGTGGGCGGCCGCTCGACCGCCTTGCGACGCCCGTTGGTGGTCGAACGCCTCGCCGCCGTCCTTCCCGGCCGGCGTTTCGCGGCCGCGCGGCGCCGCGGCAAGTTCCTGCTCCTCGACCTCGAGCCTCCGGGGACGCTGCTCTGCCACCTCGGCATGTCCGGGCGCCTGACGCTCGACGCCGTCTCGGCGCCGCTCCTGCCCCACACCCACCTCGTGCTGCGCCTCGAGGACGGGCGCGAGCTGCGATTCGTCGACCCGCGCCGCTTCGGCCTGCTCGACTGGCTCGAGCCCGGCGCGGAGGCGGCCGACCCGTCTCTCGCGAGGCTCGGCCCCGAGCCTCTGGACCCCGCGATCGGGCGCTGGTTGCCGCCCCGGCTCAAGGCGCGGCGGGCTCCCCTCAAGGCGCTGCTCCTCGATCAGCACCTGGTCGCCGGGGTCGGCAACATCTACGCCGCCGAGGCCCTGTGGCGAGCCGGCGTCCGCCCGGATCGCGAGGGCCGCCGCACGGCACTCCCGCGCCTCGAACGGCTCGCGCTGGAGGTCCGCAGCGTGCTCGAGGAGGCGGTCGCCGAGGGCGGCACCACGATCCGGGACTACGCCGCGCCCTCCGGCAACTTCGGCTCCTTCGCGGTCCGCCTCGAGGTCTACGGGCGGCAGGGCGAGCCCTGCCGCCGCTGCGGCGCCGAGCTGCGCGCCGATGTCCTCGGCGGCAGGACGACGGCGTGGTGCCCGCACTGCCAGCGGTAGGGCGCCGTTCGAACGTTCGAACGTTGAACGTTCAAACGTTTCCAGTTGGAACGTGAGGTCGATCTGAATGGGTGACGTGGCCGGTTTCATTTCGAATTTCGAATTTCGAATTTCGAATTTTTGGGCGGAGGGGTATCTCAGGTCGGGTGTCGGGGACCGCTGGTCGGCGGCAGGAACAGCGGGCAGCGGCCGGGGACCGCGGCAGCGACCGTTGGCGGCGGGCAGCGCCAGCGTCCGGCCGCAGGCCGGCTCGCACTTGACGCCGGACGCTTCGCCAGCTAGCGACCCGAGGGAACGACCCGGAGGTGACCAGTCCACGGCCCATTGCCACTGCCACTGCCCGCTGACCCTGCAGCTGTGACTGCCATCTGCCACGGTCGCTGGACCGGCACCCGGGCACGGACACGGAGACGGGCATGAAAACGGGCACTGCCCACTGCCACGGCTCACTGCCACTGCCCTCAGACCCTGCGGCTGCCACTGTCATCTGCCGCTGTCACTGCACCTGAATCCGGGCACGGACACGGATACTTGCACGGGCACGTGTCGCATCCGAAGACCCGATCCCATGCACTCCCGGATGAACCGAACGGCCGAACGCCCTAGGGCGGCGGCAGCCTGATCCCGGACTGCGGCATCGCCGGGCTGCCCGTGCGCGGCTCGTCGCGCTGCGGGAAGCCGCCCTCGAGCGTCCTGGTGATGGTCGGGCCCACGTGCCCGAGCGGGGTCGGGCGGGGCGTCGGCACCTGACCACCGCCCTGAGCCCAGGCCCAGGCGGCGAGGTTGGCGAGGTCCGTGACCGCCCGCGACAGCGCGACCCCGGCGACGCCGAAGGTCACCGCGCGGTCGTCGAGGCCCCGCCAGTCGCGCAGCTCGCCCGTGCGGTAGAACTCCTGCCCGACGAAGGGGTAGAGTGCGGCGCTGCGGGCCAGGCTGGCGGCGATGGCCGCCGCGAGCGCCCCGTCGTCGATCAGGCCGCGGTCCTGGCCGTAGTACACCAGCCGCACCCGCGGCAGGATCGAGTCCACGTAGGCCTGGTAGGCGCCCGCGTACGCGCCCTCGCGGTGGTCGTCGTGCGCGACCGCCAGGGGGTCGTTGGCGTCGAGCGCCAGCACCGCGAGCACGCCCAGCTCCTCGACGAGGTCGTCGAGCGGGACCGGCCGCCTCAGGTCATCGGCGCACCTCCGGGCCTGCGCCTCGAGCGCGACCGCCAGCGTCCCCGGCGGACCGGCACGCCACGCGGGCGGCGCGGCCAGGCCGCGGCGGATGCCGGCCTCGAAGCGCTTCTCGTGGCGCTGCACCTGGCGCGCGAGGTCCGGCGGGAAGAAGTCGACCGCGGTCCAGGCGACGTGGCGGGTCGTCGGCACGCCCCAGCCCAGGCAGGCCAGACCCGCGGCCACCACGAGCGCCAGCCGCGGACCGGAGGAGGAGATCATGTGCCCGGAGGCGACGCACTGTCGGCCGCGCCCGCTCCCAGCGCCGTCACCAGGCGGCGGATCTCGGTCGGGACCTCGGGCGAGTAGCCCTTGAAGATCTGCAGCGGCCGCCCCTCCCGGTCGAGGAGCACGTTGGTCGGCAGCGCGCGCACGCCGAGGATGGCCAGGTCG
>JALOKS010000041.1 GCA_025456385.1 Thermoanaerobaculales bacterium
TCGGCTGGAGCCTCGGCGGCTACCTCGCCCGCGAGGCGGCGCGCGAGCGCCCCGACCTGGTGGAGCGGGTCATCACCCTCGGCGCGCCGGTGGTCGGAGGCCCGAGCTACACGGCCTCGGCCCCCATGTACGCGCGCAGGGGCTACGACCTCGACGAGATCAAGGCTTCCGTCCTCGAGCGCGAGCGGCGTCCGATCGAGGTCCCGGTCTTCGCGGTCTACAGCAGGTCGGATGGCGTCGTCGCCTGGCGAGCCTGCATCGACCGCTTCGCCAACCCGCGGGTCGAGCACCACGAGCTGCGCTCCAGCCACCTCGGCCTGGTCGGCTCGCCGCGGGCCTTCGAGCTCATCGCCGGGCTGCTCGCGAGGAAGCCCTCACCGTGATGTAACGTTCAACCCCCAGGCGACACAGAGGACGCGGAGGAGCGACGATGAGCGACTACTACAAGGCCGAGCACCTGCCGAGCTTTCCCACGATCGCGGAGGGCCAACCCGAGCTCGCGCGCAAGTTCTTCGACTACTACGGTGCGGTCTTCGCCGACGGTGCGCTGTCGGCGCGGGAGAAGGCGCTGATCGCCCTCGCCGTGGCGCACGCGGTGCAGTGCCCGTACTGCATCGACGCCTACACCGGGGACAGCCTGGCCAAGGGCGCCGACCTCGAGCAGATGACCGAGGCGGTCCACGTCGCGGTGGCGATCCGCGGCGGCGCGTCGCTGGTCCACGGCGTGCAAATGCTCGAGCACGCCCGCAAGGCCTCGATGTGAGCGGCCTGTCGCCGGAGCCGAGCCAGGCGTCGCCGCTTCCGGCGGGCCGGCCCCACCCGCAGCCCGAGCTCGGCGAAGCGCCGCGCCTCGCCTCGCTCGCCGCGCGGCGCCTGCCGCTGGCCGACCCGCGGCAGCAGGTCGCCACCCTCGACGCGCTCGATCTGCGGGCCGTCCCGCACGGCGGCCACTTCGAGGCCGCCCTCGCGGCCGCCGGCTGGCCGGCGCTGAGGCCGGCGCGGCTGGAGATCTTCCAGGTCAACCTCGGCAAGCTCTGCAACATGACCTGCCGGCACTGCCACGTCGACGCCGGCCCCGACCGCTCGGACGCCGTCATGGACCGCGCGACCGCCGAGGCCTGCCTCGCGGCCTTCGACCGCAGCGGCGCCCACACCCTCGACCTCACCGGCGGCGCGCCGGAGCTGAACCCGAGCTTCCGCTGGCTGGTCGACGAGGCGGCGGCGCGAGGCGCGCACGTCATCGACCGCTGCAACCTGACGGTGCTGCTGACCACCGGGGCGCGCGACCTGCCGGTCTTCCTCGCCGAGCGCGGGGTCGAGGTGGTGTGCTCGCTGCCGCACGTGCGGCGGCGCAACACCGACGCCCAGCGCGGCGAGGGCACCTACGAGAAGTCCCTCCGGGCGCTGCGGCTGCTCAACGAGCAGGGTTACGGGCAGGGCGACCCGCGGCGGGTCCTGACCCTGGTCACCAACCCCACCGGAGCCTACCTGCCGGGCAGCCAGGGCTCGCTCGAGCGCGAGTGGAAGGAGGCGCTGGCGCGCGAGCACGGTCTGGCCTTCGACCGCCTGATCGCGCTCGCCAACCTGCCGATCGCCCGCTTCCTCGAGTGGCTGGAGGCGAGCGGCAATCTGCAGGCCTACATGGAGCTCCTGGTCAACGCCTTCAACCCGGCGACGATCGGCGGGCTGATGTGCCGGACCACGATCTCGGTGGCGTGGGACGGCCGCGTCTACGACTGCGACTTCAACCAGATGCTCGAGCTCGGCGTCGCGGGTGCGGACGGCGGCACGCTCCACATCCGCGACTTCGAGCCGGAGCGCTGGGCGGCGCGGAGGATCCTGACCGGCCGTCACTGCTTCGGCTGCACCGCCGGCGCCGGCAGCTCGTGCGGCGGCTCGTTGGTCGAGCCGAAATGAGCGCGGCATCGGCCGCGGAGGCCGGCGTCCGCACTGCCGGCCGTACCTGGATCCGGCCGCTCCTGCTGGGCCTGGCCGTGGTCGCCCTGCTGGCGGCGGCCAGGATCCTCGGCCTCGGCGACCGCCTCGACGACCTGCGCTCCTGGATCCTCGGCCTCGGGCCCTGGGGCCCGTTGGTCTTCATCGCGATCTACGCGGTCGCAGTGGTCGCGGCGGTCCCGGGGTCGGTCCTGACGATCGCCGCCGGCGCCATGTTCGGCTCGGTGCTCGGCGTCGCCGTGGTGAGCGTCGCCTCGACCCTCGGCGCGGCGATGGCCTTCGCGGTGGCGCGCTGGTTCGCCCGCGACTCGGTCGCGCGCTGGCTGGCGGGCAACGAGAAGTTCTCGAAGCTCGACCGGATGACCCATCGCCACGGCGCCATCGTGGTCGCGATCACACGGCTGGTGCCGCTCTTCCCCTTCACCCTGCTCAACTACGGCTTCGGCCTCACCGGCGTGCGCTTCCGCACCTACGTCCTGTGGTCGTGGCTCTGCATGCTGCCCGGCACGGTGCTCTACGTCGTCGGTGCGGACGCGGTGACGCGGGGCCTGGCCGAGGGTCGGGTGCCGTGGCCGCTGGTCGCGATCCTGGCCGTGACGACAGCCGTTCTGACCCTGATCGTGCGCCGAGCGCGCCGCGCGCTGACGACTGATCCCGACGATCCCGACCGCGAAGGAGAGCCCGGTGAGCGTGCTGCCCAAGATCACCCCGTTCGACGACCATAACGAGAGGCTGATCGCCAACGTCTGCCCCACCGACTGGATCAACCCCGAGCCGGAGGGCCGCTACAACCTGGTGGCGGTCGGGGCCGGGACCGCCGGTCTGGTGGCCGCTGCCGGCGCGGCCGGGATGGGGGCGAAGGTCGCGCTCGTCGAACGCCACCTGATGGGCGGCGACTGCCTCAACGTCGGCTGCGTGCCGTCGAAGACCTTGATCCGCGCGGCTCACGCTGTCGCCGACGTCCGCGGCGCCGCGCGCTTCGGCATCACCGTGCCGGGCGCCGCCGGGGTCGATTTCGCGGCCGTCATGGAGCGGGTGCGCCGGGTCCGCGCTCACCTCAGCCCGCACGACTCGGCGCGGCGCTTCCGCGACGTCTACGGCGTCGACGTCTACCTCGGCAGCGGCCGCTTCACCGGTTCGGACACCCTCGAGGTGGGCGGCCGGGAGCTGCGCTTCGAGAGGGCGGTGATCGCCACCGGCGCGCGGGCGGCGGTGCCGATGATCCCCGGCCTCGCCGAGGCGGGCTTCCTCACCAACGACACGGTGTTCAATCTGACCGAGCAGCCGGGCAGGCTGGCGGTGCTCGGCGGCGGTCCGATCGGCTGCGAGCTCGCCCAGACCTTCGCCCGCCTCGGGACCCGGGTGACGGTCATCGAGATGGGTGAGCACTTCCTGCCCCGCGAGGACGCCGACGCGGTCGAGATCCTGCGCAGCGCCCTCGAGCGCGACGGCGTCGACGTGCGGCTCGGGACCGTTCTCGACCGCGTGCAGCTGAGGGGCGGCACCAAGGTCCTCCAGCTGACGAGCTCCGGCGCGCCCGCGACTCTGGATGTCGACGCCATCCTGGTCGGGGTCGGCCGGACGCCCAACGTCGACGGTCTCGGCCTCGAGGCAGCAGGGGTCCGCTGCAGCCGGGAAGGCGTCGAGGTCGACGACCACCTGCGGACCGCCAACCCGCGGGTCTACGCCGCCGGCGACGTCTGCTCCCCGTACAAGTTCACCCACGCCGCCGATTTCATGGCGCGGGCGGTGATTCAGAACGCCTTCTTCGGCTTCGCGGGCCGCAGGAAGGTCAGCTCGCTGACGATTCCGTGGTCCACCTACACCGATCCCGAGATCGCCCACGTCGGCCTCTCCGAGCGGCAGGCGGCGGAGCAGGGCATCGAGATCGCGACCTTCACCGTCCCCATGTCGGGCGTCGACCGGGCGGTCGCCGAGGGCGACGACGAGGGCTTCGTGAAGATCCACGTCAGGAAGGGCGGCGACACCATCGTCGGCGCCACCGTGGTCGCGAAGCACGCCGGCGAGATGATCTCCGAGATCACCACCGCGATGGCGGGCGGGATCGGGCTCGGCAGGCTCGCCGCCGTGATCCACCCCTACCCGACCCGGACCGAGGCGATCCGCAAGGCGGGCGACCTCTTCAACCGCACCCGGCTCACCGAGGGCCGGGCGAAGCTCCTGCGCCGCTACTTCGCCTGGCGGCGGCGCTGAGGGTTGGCCGCACTCGAGCCCGCCCCTCGACACCGGTCGTGGAGCGGGCGAGAATGCCCCATGACCCGGCTCCCCGGTCGCCGCGTTCTGCTCACCGGCGCCTCCCAGGGGATCGGTCCCGTGATCGCCGCGGCCCTGGCGGAACGGGGCTGCCACCTCGCCCTGGCCGCGCTCTCCCCAGGCCTCGCGGGCTGGCTGATGCGCCGCCTCGGGGTCGTCGAGTTCCAGGACCGCAAGGCCGGTCGATAGCGGGTGATCGGTGCTTTTCACGCCTGACCCCGTACCCTTGGAACGCCGGCGCTTCGGAGAGGCCGTCGCCCGGGAGCTGCCATGAAGGCTTCGTCGCGCTCCGATCGTCGCCACGGCAGTGACGGTGACGGGTCGGCTGCCGGGTCGCCCGCCTGCTTCGAAGCGCTTCTCGAGCGGGTGCTCGGGGAGCTCCACCGCAGCGCCGATCTCCAGACCGGCGTCCAAGCCGCTCTCGGCCAGATCGCGGCGCATTTTTCCGCGCAGCGCGCGATGGTGACGGTGCCTGGATGCCCGACGCCCGTCATGGAGGGGGCCTCCGACGCCGCGCCGGAGGTGATGGAGGAGATCGACCTGGGTCCGCAACGAGGCATCGGAACAGCGGCTCTCTTCGGGTTGCAGCGTTCCGGGTCCTGGACGGACCGCGATGCCAGGCAGCTCCGCATCGCCTCCCTGGCGCTCTGTGAAGCGCTCTGCCGTCGGCACGCCGAGTCCGAGCACCGCGAGCAGGGGATCTGGCTGCTGATGGCCATGGAGGCGGCGACGGTCGGGGTCTGGGACTGGGATGTGGCCGGCGACCGCGTGCGTTTCATCTCGCCCTACGACGCGCACGGAGGGCGTGTTCGGGTCCAAGAAACCGAAGGTTCGAAGTCGCTGGAGTGGTGCCACCCGGACGACACGAGGGCCTCCAGCCCCGAGGTCGAGCGGGCGATCTCCGGGGAGACCGACGCCTTCGCGATGATCGTGAGGCAGCGCGGCCGGTCCGAACCGGACGGGCCGTGGGTACATGTCTACAGTCGTGGCCGGGTCGTCGAGCGCGACGCCACGGGACGCGCCCGCCGCATCATGGGGACCTTCGAGGATGTGACCGAGGCGAACCTCAAGGCCGAGGCCGAGAAGGAGCGTGAGCGCGCGATGTCGCGCGCGGCGCGCATGGCCTCACTGGGTGCCCTCGCCTCGAGCCTGGCCCACGACCTCAACCAGCCGCTGACGGCGCTGACGAGCTTTCTCGAGGGCACCGTCCGGCTGGTCTCGAAGGGGCAGGCCACCGAGGTCGACGTCGTGAATGCCCTCGAGCGGAGCGTCAGCTTCGCCCACCGCGCATCGGAAATCGTGCGGAGCTTCCGCCGCCTGCTGCAGCGAGAGGCGCCGCTGCGGGAGGACGTGGATCTGAGCGCCCTGCTGTCGAGAGTGCGGAACCGCATCCAGCGTGAGGCCGCGGTGGCGGCGGTCGAGATCGTGGTGCCGGCGGAGACCGAACCGGTGGTGATTCGTGCCGATGGGCTGCAGATCGAGCAGGTGCTGATCAACCTCGTCCGCAACGCCATCGAGGCGCTGGATGGCAGCGAGCGGAGCCCCCGGGGAGTGACGTTGAACGTGCGGGAAGCGGCCGGCCTGGCCGAGATCCGGGTCACGGACAATGGTCCCGGGATTCCCGACGGGATTCGAGATCGTCTGTTCGAGCCTCTTGCGACCAGCAAGGAAGCCGGGCGGGGTCTCGGTCTGGCGATCTGCCACTCGATCGCAGAGATCCACGGCGGACGCCTCCGCGTCGAGCGGACCGGGCCCGAGGGCACCACCTTCGTGCTCGCCCTCCCGAGTGACGACGGGGGTCGCCCATGACGGCGGACAGCCCCCGGATCTGGCTCGTCGACGACGAGCCGGACGTGCTCGACGCCCTGTCCCTGCTGATCCGGTCCGCCGAGTACACTGTCGTTCCCTGTCGCAGCGGCGGCGAGCTCCTGGAGGCATGGGAGGCTTCGAGGTCCAGCGAGAGCTCGCCCGGCGCGGCTGTCGCCTCCCGCTGGTCTTTCTGAGCGGTCATGGCGACATCCCGATCGCCGTGCAGGCGATCCAGGCCGGTGCTCTCGACTTTCTCGAAAAGCCGGTGCGAGACCTGAAGCTCTTCGAGGTTCTCGAGCGGGCGCTCGAGGAGGATCGCCGCCGGCAGGCTGCGGAGCGCGCCCGGCAGGAAGCCCGCAGGCTGCTGGACTCGCTGAGCCCCCGAGAGGCCGAGGTGGCGGACCTGATGCTGGAGGGGCTGCGGACGGCCGACATGGCCGCTCGGCTCGGCCTCAGCCCGCGGACCGTCGAGATGCACCGAGCGCGCCTGCTGCGACGTCTGGGCGCCCGCACCTCGGTCGAGGCGGTGAGGATCATCGGCGCGGCGCGCGAGATCGTGCCGAAGTCCTGAGGCGCCGCGCGACGCCTGGCTTTCGTGGCGCGTCACGGCCGCAGGAAGCGCGCGTGAAGCACCGCTCCGACAGCGGCGAGGGCGGCGGCCGCCAGCAGCGCCTCGAGATCCTCACGGACGGCGGTCCAGAGCGGAGGGCCGGAGCCCTCGAGGAGCCGTAGGGCGATCGCCTCGACCTACTCGAGGACGATCGCCCGCTCCGCGCGGAGGTCCCGGGCGGTTGGCGCCGTCGGTCCACGTCACGTGGATGTTCAGCAGCAGGCCGTCCACCGGCCACAGCGACCCGGCCAGCTCGAGCCCGCGGATCCGGGCTTCCGCGGAGTTCTGGTAGACGTTGCTAAGGTCGGCCCCGGAGCGGGAGATCAGGTCGGAGACCTCGTACCAGAAGCCGGTGGTCTCGAGGCTGAAAGCCCGCGAGACCCGGCGTTCGAAGCCGAGCACGAAGCACGTCCGAGTTCGTCCGGTCGCCATCGCCTTGGAGGACCGTGGGCACGACGCTCGAGGGGCCGCGATACACGATCGCGCCCTCCACCGGCTCGAAGTCCCCGGACACCGGCCAGCTGTCGCTCCCCTGGTGGCTGAAACTCAGCCAGTAGCTGAACCTCCCGCGGCGGCCGCCGTGGTTCAGCGACAGCGCACCGAGACCGTTCTCGCCGGCCTCGGCCGTGATCTCAGTGGCCATACCGGCAGCCGCCTGCTTAGTGATGATGTTGACGACCCCACCCATGGCGTTGGCACCGTAGAGAACCGACGCCGCAGCCTTTGCTGCCCTCGATGCGGGCGATGTTGGCGGTGGGGATCTGGTTGAGGTCGAGCTGGCCTTAGAAGGTCTCGTAGAAGGGCACGCCGTCGATGAGGACCAGAATCTTGGACTGGTCGATATTCGCGACGTCGCCCGAAGGCGAGACGTCACCGCGAATCGAGAGCCGGCAGGACGAAGGTACGTCCGCCGGCGCTGATCACCTCGACCTCGACGCCGTAGGTCGCGGCGAGCTTGTCCCCTTTGAGCATCTCGGTTGCCGGGCCGGCGGCGATGAGCCGCCCCCGCCGGAGCAGCACCGCCCAGTCGGCGGCCGCGGCGGCCATGTTCGGGTCGTGGGTGGTGAGAATCACCGCGTGCCCCTGCCGGCGCAGCCCGGCGATCAGGCCGAGAACGCTGTGCGTGTTGGCGAGGTCGAGGTGGGCCAGCGGCTCGTCGAGCAGCAGCACCTTCGGGTTTTGGACCAGGGCTCGCGCAATGGCGGCCAGCTGCCGCTCACCGCCGGACAATGAGCTGACAAGTCGATGGCCCAGCGCCTCGAGGCCGGTTTTCGCCAGCACCGCCGCCACGGCGGCCAGGTCCTGCGGCCCGGGCCGCTCGAGCAGGCCGAGGTACGGCGCGCGTCCGAGCAGCACGTACTCGGCGAGCTCGAGCTCGAATGCGCCGGCGTCGTCCTGGGACACGAGACCGACCTGGCGGCTCCGCTCGCGCCGGCCCCGCCGGCGGTGCTCACGGCCGTGGACCAGGACGCGGCCCGCGGTCGGCGCCAGCCAGCCGAGGATGAGGTTCAGGAGCGTGGTCTTGCCGGAACCGTTGGCGCCCAGGACAGCCGTCACCGCGCCATCGGGAAGCTCGAGGTCGATGCCTTCGAGCGCCGGCGCTTCGCGGCGGTCGTACGAATAGGCCACGCCCTCCACCGCGACGGCCGTCGGCAGTGCGCTCATGCCCGGATCCCCGGCCGGCGGCGGGTCAGCAGAACGAGGAAGGCCGCTGAGCCGAGCAGTGCGGTGAGGATGCCGAGGGGGATCTCGCCGCTGAGCAGGGTCCGCGCCAGGTCGTCGCACAGCAGCACGAAGAGGGCGCCGAGGACCAGGGACGCGGGCAGCGCCAGGCGGGCGTTCCAGCCCACCAGCCGCCGGGCGAGGTGCGGGATGATCAAGCCGACCCACGTGATCTGACCGGCCTTCGCCACCACTGCTGCGGTCGCGGCGACCGCAGCGGTGAGGAGGAGGACACGCTCGACGCGCGGCGCGGCGCCGAGCGAGAAGGCCGTCTCGTCGCGCAGCGCCAGCAGGTTGAGGCGCCAGCGCATGGCCCACATGACCAGCAGGGCCGGGAGCGCCACCGGCAGCATGTGCAGGAGATCGGGCCAGGTGATGGACCACAGCCCTCCCAGGATCCAGAAGGTGATGTCCGGAAGCTGGCGTTGGGGATCGGCGAGGTACTTGAGCAGCCCGGTGCCCGCCGTGTAGAGCGAGCCGACCGCGATGCCCGCCAGCAGAAGCCGCAGCACCGGCCCCCCGAAGCGGATGCGGTGGGCGAGGGTGTAGCTCAGACCGAGGCCGAGGAAGGCGAAGAACGCCGCGCCGACCTGGATCATCAACGGGCGGCCGGCGGCGAAGATGATGGCGAGGGAGGCGCCGAAGGCCGCGCCCTGGGAGACGCCGAGGAAGCCGGAGTCCACGAGGGGGTTGCGGAACAGCGTCTGGAAGACGAAGCCGGCCGCTGCCAGCACGGTCCCGAGCAGCAGGGCGGCGAGGATCCTCGGCAGACGGAGGTTGACCACCAGGTTGACGGCCAGGTCGTCAGCGAGGATCGCCGCGGGCGAGCTCAAGACCGGCCCCGGATACCTTCCGAGCAGCAGCGACGCGGCCGTGGCGGCGGCGAGCGCGGCGAGAAGCACGAGCGTGCGCCGTCGTTCCACGGTCGGCTAGCGGAGGTCCATCCGGATCGCCGGCGCGATGGAGGCCTCGATGTCGGCGGGCTCCATGCCGTACAGCTCACCGTAGAATCGAACGAGCTCCGCCTCGGCGTCGTAGCCTGGAAACCGCTCGGGGTGGAGGGTTGCCGCCGCCCACTGCAGACCGAGGATCCAACGCGGATCCGGCGAGTCCCAGCCGTAGATGTCGCCCGGGAACGCGCGCAGGCGGCCATTCTGAACGGCCGCGAGCGCCGACCAGTGGCGATCGGCCGCGAGGTCGGCGAGCGCCCGTTTCGGCTCCATCGAGTGCCAGAAGACGACGAAGATCCAGTCCGGGCTCCAACGTGCGATCTGCTCGATGGTGACCACGGTCCAGCCGGTCGTGACCGCGGCATCCTCGAGCCACACCGGCGAGGCGCCGGCGCGTTCCGTGATCTGCGTCTGCATCCACGGGCGGGCCGGCACCTGCACCGCGACCCGACCGCCGCGGGCGATGGCCATCGCCACCAGCACCCGCGGACGATCGGCGTCCACGATCCCTGCGAGCGCCGCGCTGATGCGGTCGAGGCGGGCGCGGTAGAAGTCGGCGATCGCGGCGCCGCGGTCCGGTCTCCCGAGGACCTTTCCGAGGATCTCCAGGTCGCCGAGGAATCGCTCCGGCGACTCCATGCTGAGGTACACGACCGGGATCCCGATCTCGGCCAACGCACGGGCGGTCTGGTCCTCGAGGGTGCCGCGGCAGATCACGAGGTCGGGGCGGATGCCGGCGATCTGCTCCGGGCCCGGGTTCGGTGCGAGAAACGTCTTGGTTTCGTAGTTGGGGTCGACCAACGGCAGGAACGAGCTCGCCGCGGTGCCGCGACGCTCCATGCCGATCATCCGCTCGCGCCCTTCCTGGAACATGGCCAGCAGATGAGCCACCATGAAGGTGCCGTCGCCGATCACCAGCAGGCGCCGCGGCAGCTCGTCTAGCTCGACCGTACGGCCGGCCGCGTCCGTGACCACGACGGCCGGCTCGCCGGCCGCGACGTGGCAGGGTGGGGCCAGGAGCGAAGCCGCGAAAACCAGAGCCGCGGTCTGCAGGGCTCGAGACATGTTCTTCCCCAACTTTCGTGCCGTCCACCGGTTCCTTCGAGAACGGTTCCGAGCGGCCGCGCGGGTTCCCACCCGCGAGCGATGGCGCCCGCCGGGCGCCAGGATCATAGTACAGGCGGTTGACCCCTCGGACCGTCAGCCCTACCATCGAGCGCCCGCTCGGAGGTGTCCGGTGGCGCTCGAAGACAAGACGATCGATTTCGACCGACCCGTGGACGAGTGGGTCGCGGCGGCAATCACCTCGCGCCTCGAGGACGGCCGGCTGTCATGTGCGGCCGCCTGCGATCTGGCGGTCGAGCTCGGAACAGCGCCGATCCACATCGGTCGCTCGGCCGACCAGCTGCAGGTCCGGCTCACCTCGTGCCAGCTCGGCCTCTTCGGCTATCCGGGGCACGCCAAGGGCTGGGAGCCGGCGGGGGTCGCATCTCTGCCGGTGCCGGACGGACTCGAAGACGCGCTCCGGTCCGCGGCAGGTGACCGGAGCGAGGTCTCCTGCGGTCGTCTGTGGGAGGAGGCGAGGCGATTCTCGGTCCCCCGGATCCAGGTGGGATGGCTGGCCGACAGGCTCGGCCTCAGGGTCTGCGAGTGCCACCTCGGGGCGTTCTGAGCAGTGGTGTTCGCGACCCGTCGACCCTGAGGGCCCGCGGCCGGTGCTCGGTCGCCGACGGCCCGGTTGTCGGAGTTCAGCAGGGAATTGGCAGCAACCGGGTGCCGGAACGGGCGGCAAGGCGTTCAACGATCGGCGCCCCCCCGCGATGAGCGTCGAGGACGGAGGGCAGACGGTCCGCCCGGCAGAGGCCGAATGCGAGCTGTCCCTCGTCCGAAGGCCGCGCTACGAGCACGGTATCGACGCCTTCGCGGCGTCGGAACATGGCGTTCACGATCCCCGCCGGCACCGCCCCGGCCGTCGGCGGGCAGACGAAGATCCACTCCTCGGTGGGGTGGGTCCGGCCCGCCTCCACGCCCACGCCTGCACTGCGGGTGAACCCGGCGGGGCCGCTCAGCACGAGGGCGAACTGTGCGCGCAACGACTCGAGCAGGGCCAGCGGCCGCTGGCCGCAGGCGCGTTCACCGTCGTCGCCGCCCTCGAGCACGATCGCGGAGGCGTCGCGCTTGAGCGCCCACTGCCCGTCGAGCACGCTCAGGCGATCGAGATCGAGGTCGAAGGCGCGCCCGTCGGACACCACGATCCGGTCGGCGAGGTGGGCGACGGCGCGGGCTGACTTCTTGACCCTCCCGGCGCCCTCGGCACGCACCTGCAGGAAGAGGCCCGGCTCCACGACGCTGCGCAGGCTGTTCGACTCGCAGACGCCGACCCAGCCGGGCGGCAGGGTCGCGAGCAGGCCGGCGGCACCCTCGGGGAGCGCCGCAGCCAGCACCCGCAGCCAGTACACCCCGTGCGCGCCGGCGGCCAGCAGCCGGGAGGTGTCCTTCGACGAATCGGTGTCGACCTCGCGAACGACGTTCCAGGGCTCGCTGAGCGAGGAGCAGACGCCGCAGCCCTCACCGCCGCGCGGGCAGCTGCCGTCCGCCCGCTCGACGGTGGTGACCTTGAGCCCCGCCAGAGGGACCTGCCCGGCGTGGCGGCTGATGATCCGGCAGGCGAGCTCGGTCTTGCCCGAGTTGCGGTCCAACGAACCGATCATCAACAGGTCCGGGCGGTAGATGCGGCCATCGAGAGTGGGCATGTGTGCCGTCATGCGGGTGGGGTCCGGGGGCACGCCAGGCGGTCGGAGGGGCGGTCGCGGGGCGTGGCCGCGCGGGCTCGACATGGCTGGGCCATCCTAGCATCGGGGCCCGATCGCAGGCGCGAGCGGAAGCATTCGTCGGAGGTTGATGAAGAACTCCCGTCTCACCAAGAGTGACCGCTGCCGTGACAGAGTCGCGTTCGCATAGCGATGAAATTTTTCTTGATACCGAAAAATCACCGTACTACCATGCGGCCATGGATCCTGATGACGATCCGCCGGGCGCGCGGCGGAGGGAGGCGGACGCCATGTCGAGAACGATCGAGCCCGAGGGCATGACCCGGCGGAAGTTCCTGACCACCACTGCGGCCACCGGGTGTGCGGTTGCCGTCGGCTCGGGGGTTCTGCTCGCCGACGGGCGGTTCGTGATCCCCAACTCCGAGGGGTTCCTGGTGGTGGACATGAAGAAGTGCCAGGCCTGCGGCACCTGCATGATGGCGTGCGCCCTCGCCCACACCGGGGTGTCCTCGTACAGCCTGTCACGCATCCAGGTGCTGCAGGACTCGTTCGTCGACTGGCCGGACGACGTGGTGCTGGCGCAGTGCCGGCAATGCCAGAACGCGCCGTGCGTGGAGGTCTGCCCGACCGGTGCCAACCACGTCGACCGCGAGCACGGCAACGTCCGCAGGGTCGACCGGGAGCTGTGCATCGGCTGCAAGATGTGCATCCAGAGCTGCCCATTCACCCCGGCCCGTCTGCAGTGGGACACGGGGCGGCGGAAGTCCCAGAAATGCGACCTCTGCGTCGACACGCCCTACCTCGACGAGAAGGGCGGACCGGACGGGGTGCAGGCCTGCGTGAGGGTCTGTCCGGTCAACGCCATCGCGTTCACCCGCGACATGCCGGCCCAGACCCGCGACCCTGCGTCGTACTCCGCCAACCTCAGGGATTGGGTGTGGAAGCGGCTCGGCATGACGACCGAGTGAGGCGGGAGGAGGCAGGCTCATGACACTGTACGGCTACGCGGGCACGATCCTCCGGCTCGACCTGACCGCGCGGCGGGCGATCGAGGTCGAGACCGCGAGGTACCGCTCCTGGGGCGGAGGGCACGGCCTCGGCTCCGCCCTGTTCTGGGATTTCTGCAAAGACAAGACGATCACCGACGGTCGCGACCCGGCCAACGTGTGCATCGTCGCGACCTCGCCGCTCAATGCGACGCCGACCCCGTCGGCGGGCGGGCGCTGCGAGGTGATGGGCGTCGGTGTCGGCATGCACCCGGTCTCGTGGTTCACCCGCTCGGGCTTCGGCGGCCGCTTCTCGACCATGCTCAAGCACGCGGGCTTCGACGCGATCGTGATCGAGGGCCGGGCCTCGAGTCCGGTGTGGGTCGACATCCGCAACCGCAAGGTGGAGTTCCACGACGCCTCCGACCTCTGGGGCACGGACACCTGGACCGCCCAGAAGAAGATCTGGGAGCGGGTCGGCGCCCCGCGCGATGTGCGCAGCGGGTGGTGGGATTTCAACGCCACGGCGGAGCAGGCCCTGGACCCGGAGACCGACCAGGGGCGCACCACCCAAAGGCCGGCAGTGCTGACCATCGGGCCGGCCGGGGAGAACCGGACCGCGGCCGGCTGCCTCATCCATGACGCCGGCAACGGCGCGGGCCAGGGCGGCTTCGGAGCAGTGTGGGGGTCGAAGAACCTCAAGGCGATCAGCGTCATCGGCACCGGCGAGATCCCGGTGGCGGATCCCATGGCCCTGCTGCGCGCGAGGCAGGTGACGAAGGACAAGTACGTCACCGACATCCGCCAGCCCGACTTCGCGAGCTGGTCCCACGTCGGGGGCCTGCCCAACCCGCTGTTCATGAACCCGCCACCGACCGACGAGCGGCGGCCCCAGGCCTGCCAGGGCTGCATCAACGGCTGCCGCGCCCGCTTCGCGGTCGGCTACGGCAACGAGTCCACGTGCCAGGAGACGGCCTGGTACCTGCCGGCGGTCCGGCGGGTGGCGACGTCCGTGCAGGAGCTCTCGGAGATCAACCTGCGCGCCGCCGACGTGGTGCAGAGGTACGGCCACAACTCGTTTCTTTTCCAGACCGGGCTGCACTGGCTGGAGCACCTCCACGAGGAGGGCGTGCTCGGGCCAGGCAAGGCCATCCCCTCGCAGCTGCCCTGGGAGAAGTACGGAACCCTCGAGTTCGCCGAGAAGCTGATCCACGCTCTCTCGCACCGCGAGGACATCGGCGCGGACCTCGCCGACGGCTGGGTGCAGGCGGCGATCAAGTGGGGGCGCGAGGAGGACCTGCACAACGGCAACATGCAGTTCTCCTACTGGGGCATGCCCGAGCACGGCTACGACCCCCGCGCCGAGCTGGAATGGGGCTACGGCAGCATCCTCGGCGACCGGGACATCAACGAGCACTGCTTCAATATCATCTTCACCCACGTGACGGCCGCCTTCGCCTTCGCGAAGCCCATGCGCATCCAGGCGCAGCAACTGGTCGAGCTGATCGCCGAAAAGCTCTCGCCGTACGCCGTGAATCGGCCCGAGGTGCTCGACTTCAGCGACGGCAACATGTACTCGGAGGCGGTGGCGCAGCTCACCCGCTGGCACCGTCACTACACGCGCTTCTACAAGCAGTCGGCGCTGTTCTGCGACCTCAAGTGGCCGGATTTCTACAACACCAATGTGCCGGACTTCAGGGGCGCCACGGCCTCCGACGACGCCGGCGAGCAGGTGTTCTGGAACGCGGTGACCGGCGACTCGCTGAGCTTCGAGGACGGCATTGAGCTCGGCCGCCGGATCTGGAACCTCGACAACGCCATCTGGACCCTCCAGGGTCGGCACCGGGACATGGTCGTGTACGCGCCCTATGTCTACGAGACCCGCTACACCAAGGGCGAGCTGTTCCCGTTCTTCATGTGGCCGTGCCGCGACGACAAGGGCGAATGGCAGTACCGGGACGTCATGGGCCGCAGCATCGACCGGGGCGGCTTCGAGGACTTCAAGACCATCTTCTACCGGCTCGAGGGCTGGGATGTCGACAGCGGATGGCCGACCCGCGCGACCCTCGAGGGCCTTGACCTGGCCGAGGTCGCCGACACCCTCGAGGCGGTTGGGCGGCTGGGGAAGGAGGCCTCGCGATGACCCCCGCGGCACCGATGGACGTTGCCACCGCGCGCCGGGTGCTCGGACGCGTTTCGCATGCACAGCGCTTTCCCGTGGGGCGCTTCGTCCCTCCGGTGGGGCTGCTCGGCAGCTTCGTGCGCGGGCTGCCGGAGCTGCAGCTGGCCTTGCGGCCGGAGTCCCGTTCACTTCCCGGCGTCAACATGGAGCGGCTCGCCGCGTGGATCGAGCACGAGGTCGGCGACCCCACCTGCGCCGCGGCCGTACGCGGCGCGGCGGGTGCGGCGCCGAGCTACGTCGAGGCGTGCATCGCCGTGCACGAGCTCCTGGAACAGCGCCTCGAGACGGCTCGGGGGATCGTCGAAGCCGCCGCCGACGCGCGCTCGGCGTCCGGGTCACGAACCGGGAGGACATGATGAGGACATCGGCGATCGGTGCGGCCGTGCTGGCCGTGGTGTTGGCCTCCGTCCTCCCGGCCCAGGACGAGGGTTCGACGTCTGAACCGCCCTACTTCGAGGGAGAGCTCGCCTTCTCCGAGCCGATGGCCTTCGACTACGACCAGGACGGCACGCCCGACCGGGTGCAGTTCTGGATCCAGTTCGCAGGGCAGCCGGCGAAGGGCCGCGAGGGGGAGGCCGGCTTCCGGCCCGAGTCGGGCGCGGTCCACTACGTCGTCGCCGACCTCGACCGCAGGAAGAAGATCGACAACTGGCTGATGGGCTTCAACATGGGCTTCCCGGTGGCGGGGCAGCCGTTCCCCATCACCGGCATCGTGATCAATGGCCGGACGGTGAGCTTCGACCTTCAGGGCAAGATCTGGACGATCACCGATCGGGGCGGGAGCTGGCAGGAGGACGAGTTCGAGCTCCGCGACCACCTCGGTGCGCGCCCGGGCCGCTTCTTCGGCGGCGACGTGCGCGTCGTTCCCGACCCCCTGTCGGTGGCGGAGCCGCTCGACATCGAGGCCAACCGCGAGTGCAACGAGTGCCACCCGGAAGCGACGGTGGGCATGACGGTGGGCGGCGGACCGCACCGCGAGTTCGAGTGCACCACCTGCCACCCGGAGCACCCGCCCGACGTCGAGGGGGTCGTGGTTCCGGCGTGTCTCGAGTGTCACGAAAGCCACTCCGAGGTCATGACCGCTGCGAGCTGCGCCGAGTGCCACGCCGGCCACGATTTCGGGAGCGTCGTGCACAGGGTGTCCATGCCCGACAGCTACTGCGCCTCGTGTCACGGAGACGTGGCCGACACCCTGCGGGCGAGCCGATCGCTCCACATGGGGCTGAAGTGCGTGCTCTGTCACCAGGAGCAGCACTCGGCGCAGGCGAAGGGCTGCGTCTTCTGCCACCGCGGAACCCATCCGCAGCACGTGATGGAGAGCCCCGATCGCTGTCGCGACTGCCACAACACGGCCCACGAGATCGCGAGAGGTCGCGACAAGTGAGCTACCGGTGGAACCAGTCCGATGAACGCGCGGTCGATTCCCGTGTCGATCGCGAACAAGGAGAGCATCATGGGTGACGACGGCAACAGCGCGGCGTGCTCGCGCAGGCGTTTCCTCAACGGCGGGGCCGCCTTCGTCGCGGGCGGGCTCATCGGCAGCGCCACCGGCATGGTCTCGGCGGCGGCGAAGCGGCCGAACCGGGAGATGGCGGAGCTGCCGTGGTCGTGGGCGAAGATCGACCCCATGGAGGCGGGCTCGCGGGCCTTCCGCTACTACCACGACGCCGGCGGTTGAGGCAACGGCGGCTGGCTGGGGGTCCTCAGCCTGCAGAGAGAAGCCTTGGGGTATCCGTGGACGATGATGCCGGAGACGATGTTCGCCAACCTCGCGGCCGGGTACGGCGGCCAGGGGACGCTCTGCGGGGCGCTCGGCGTCGGGTCCCAGCTCTTCAACCTGGTCGCCTTCGACGGGCAGAAGACCTACGCGAAGATGACCGACGAGCTCTTCCAGTGGTACAGCCGGATGGTCTTCCCGACCACTCGCTTCGACGACATCTGCTACTTCCCCGGCCAGGTGCAGCAGCTCGCTAAGTCGCCCCTGTGCCATATCTCCGTATCCCAGTGGACGCTGGCGGCCGGTGCCGACGTCACATCCAAGCAGAAGAAGGACCGCTGCGCCAAGGTGACCGGCGAGGTCATCTACCGCACGGTCGAGATGCTGAACGACTACGTCGAGGGGCGGTACGCGCAGCACGAGTACCCGTTCAAGGATGAGAACGCTGCCTGCCTGAGCTGCCACGGTGCTGACGACATGTGGCACGACAAGGACGGCATGAACAACCAGCAGGGCAAGATGACCTGCAACCTCTGCCACTCGCACCTTTTCAAGTAGGTCGACGACGGGCATCCGGCCGCCAGGCGTCCGGCCCTCGGCCCCGGTGCCCCTCCCTGCGATCGGCGACCGGGCCCTTCCCCGATCGGGTCAGGGGAATGGCCCTCTCGAGGGATGGCGTTTTTGCGACGGAAAGGGATTCCAGATGATCTTGGATCTGAAACGACGCAGCCTCACTCCGGCAGTCGAGCGCCGCATGCTGCGGCTGCTGCCGATGGTGATCCTCCTCCTCGGCTGCCTCGCACCGGTCAGCGGCGGCGCACAGGCGACGACCGACGGCGAGAGGACCGACCCGAATGCGCACCAGCGCATCCCGCCCGACTTCGCCGACGGCCAGTCCATCGAGCGGGTCCACGTGCACCTGATGAACCCGACCCCTGACGACCAGGACAACGAGCGGCTCAGGCAAGAGGTCGCGACGTCCTACGCGATCCGTCCCGGCGCGGCGTACAACCAGTTCCTGTCCGGGGCAGCGGTGCGGCGGGTGGGCGAGCTCCCGTTCGTGCTGGCCGTGGAAGAGCGCCTCTACTCGGTGACCGGCGGCCGCCAGGTGGCGGTCGCGCTGCTCGTGACCCTGCAGACGCCCGAAGAGGGACCGCCGCCGGCCGCCGTCGGAGCGCTCGCCACCGGCGAGCTCGGCGACCTGCCGATGCTGTGGCAGGACGACCGGTCGCAGCTCAAGCTGATCTTCAACCCGGCCGTCGGCACCTATGCCGATCGCGACCCCTGGGTCGGCAACTCCGGCGCCTTCGTCGCCCTGCCGGGCCAGGATCGGACCCTCGGCGTTGTCGAAGCCGGCCTCGAGCTCGGGGTCGGCGGCATCACCCGCGTCGGCCGCTCCAACACCTACGTCTACGGCGCGGCCTCCTACGTCGGTTCGACCACGCTCGGGCGCGACATCTTCAGCTCGGACAGCAGCCGGGTTCACGGCGAGATCGAGGACCTCTACGGCGGCATCCTGGTGGCCCGGAAGGGGGCCGGCCGCAGCTTCAACCTGTCTTTCGGGAGGCAGAAGTTCTCCCTC
>JALOKS010000268.1:0-4361 GCA_025456385.1 Thermoanaerobaculales bacterium
TGCGTGTTCTCGGGCGAGGTCGCCGACGTCGAGGCCGCGGTCGAGCTCGCGGTCTCGGGATTCGCCGACCCCGGTGTCCTGGTGGCGCAGGTGGTGATCCCCGAGTGCCACTCCGAGATGCGGGCCAACCTCGAGGCCGCGGCCGAGTTCGCGACCCGCCTCACCGGCGGCCGGGGGTGACGGTGGATCCCGCCACCTTCTCTCGCGCGAGCACTCCCCGACGACGGAGTGTCGCGGGCAGGCTGGACGCCCGCAGCACCGCGGCCGCGGGATGCGATGGTGGTGCGGCCGTCCCGCGCACGAGAAGGAGCTTCTCGGTGAACCTCGGGCGGGTCATCGGCACGGTGGTGGCGACCACCATCTACCCCGGGCTCGAGGGCGTCCGCCTGCTCATCGTGCAGCCGCTCGACCGGCGGCTCGCGCCGCGGGGGCGGCCGGTGGTGGCGGCCGACGGCGTCGCGATGGCGGCGCCCGGCGAGCTGGTGGCGGTGGTGGCGAGCCGCGAGGCCTCGCTCGCGCTGCCGGGGCTGCCCGGCCCGGTCGACCACGCCGTGACCGCGATCGTCGACGCGGTCGAGGAGCTCGCGGGAGGGCCGCCGCGGTGAAGATCGGCCGCGTCGCCGCCACCGTTGTCGCCACCATCCAGGTGCCGGCGCTCGACGGCCGGCGACTGCTGCTCGTCGACCTTCTCGACCTCGAGGGACGGGCGACGGGCAAGGATCTCATCGCGGTGGACGCGGTCGGCGCCGGCGCCGGTGAGACGGTGCTGGTGCTCGACGAGGGCAACGGCGCGCGGCAGGTTCTCTCCGCCCCGCAGGCGCCGCTGCGCGCGGTCGTCGTCGGCATCGTCGACGCGATCGAGCTCGGCCGGCCGGCCGGCTGAGCGCTCCCCGAGACGGCAAGGCCCGGTCGTGCGCGACCGGGCCACAGTCGATCCGGGTCGAGGGTCGGAGCCTACTTGCCCTGACCCTTGAGGATCTTCCGCCACTTGTCGCCGAGCTTCTTGAGGATGCTCTCGACCTGCTTGATCTGCTTCTCCGGCTGGTCCTTGATGGTCACCGTGCCCGTGCCGCGCCACACCAGCTTCTTCTCCGCCGCGTCGTAGGCGTCGAAGATGAGGGTGCCCTCGGTGTAGTTGACCTCGCTGATGGTGGAGGACCCCATCATCGGCCGGCCCCAGCCGTACCAGCCGCCCCAGTAGCCGCCGTAGCCGAAGCTGGTGGTGTTGTAGCTGGTCCGTTCCGCGGTCGTGCCGTGGCAGGTGACGTAGATGTCGGGGTTCTCGGAGACCTCCTGGAGGCCGCCCGCGGTCAGCTTCTGCTTGACCAGGTTCACGATCCGCTCCGCCATCAGCGGGTTCGCGACCTTGCTCTCCTCGAAGGTGACGTACTGGAACGTCTTCACGCTCTCGAAGTCGAACTCGCGCGAGTAATCGATGGTGACCTTCTGCGCCAGGGCAGGGGTCGCCACCAGGGCGACGAGAAACGCCAGGCCGAGGACCTTTCGCATGTTCTGTCTCCTTTCGAGCAGCTCGCGCCGGCGATCGCCGTCACCGGACGCCGTCCTCGCGAGAGGGGTGCCGGGGATTCTACGGCCGGCGCACGAGAGCTGTCCATCCGAAAAAGCCCCGGGGCGCGGCGAAAATTCCTGCGGCGTCAGCGCCCACCGGAGGAGGCGCCGAGCCTCCCGAGGTACTCGCGCACCGCAGCCAGGTTGCGCTGCACGCCGGCGTGGCCCGGCATCCCGTCGGCGGCCCTCGCCAGCAGGGCCTCCGCCTCCCCGTAGCGGCCCATCTCGGCGAGCAGCAGGCCGAGCGAGTAGGCGGCCTCGTGCTGCTCGGGGTCGCCCGCGAGGATCGAGCGCAGCAGGGCCTCCGCCTCGTCATTGCGCCCCTGCGCGTTGAGCACCACCGCGAGGTTGGCCTTGGCCGGGAAGAACAGATCGTCGATGGCGATGGCGCCACGGTAGAAGCGCTCGGCCGCAGCGGCGTCGCCGCGGCGCGCGGCGAGGTTGCCGAGGTTGTGGCCCGCGAAAGCGAAGTCGAGCGAGTGCGCCATCGCCCGCTCGTACTCGGCGAGGGCAACGGTCCGCGCCTCGAGCTGATAGGGCTGGAGCATGGGCTCCGGGGCGTCGGCGAGCAGCACCGCCGCCTGCATGCGGACCGCCCGCAGCGGGTCGAGAAGCAGCGGCGACACCAGCTCCACGAGCTCCTCGGGGCTGCCTGCGACCACGTGGTCGACGGCCGTCAGCCGCAGCAGCCCCTCGGGGTCGGCGAGGCCGGCCGTGAAGGCGCGGGTGGCCGTCTCGCCCGGGTAGCCCCCGAGCAGCGACAGCGCGGTGGCGCGGACGATGGCCGGGTAGAGCGGGTCGCCGGCGAGCCGCGCCAGCTCCTCCGCCGCCCCGGGCCGCCCCTCCCGGCCCGCCGCCAGGGTCGTGCCGTAGTGCGGCTTCCTCGCCTGCCCGTACCAGCGGCTGAAGGCGTCCACCGACCAGGCGAGCGGGCGGTCGGCGTGGCAGCCGGCCTGCGAGCACGCGTTGGGCGTGCCGAGGCGGGCGCTGAGGTCGGGCCGCGGGATCCGCAGCGAGTGGTCGGCCCGCTCGTCGATGACCATGTAGGCCTGCTCGGGCATGTGGCACTTCACGCACCGCGCGCCGTCGGAGGGCCGGCCGTCGACGAGCTTCTTGTGGAAGTGGTGCTCCGCCGTGTCGTAGACGTCGGCGCGGTGGCACTGCCCGCAGAGGTCGTTGCCGTCGAGCTTGAGGCGGAGGCTGTGGACGTCGTGGCAGTCGGAGCAGCGGACGTCGTTGGCGTACATCTTCGACTGCGTGAAGGAGCCCCAGACGTACACCTCGTCGAGGATCTGGCCGTCGGCGTGGTAGAGGTGCTGGTCGAGGACCGCCGGGCGCTGGTGGTCGAGGAGCGCCTCCCCGGTGTGGTCGTAGTCGCCGAGCTCGGTGCGCCGCGAGTGGCAGGGGGCGCAGAGCTCGACCTGCCGCGCCGAGCTGATGCCGCCGGTCGCCACCGCCAGGCCGTAGTCCCCGCGGGCAGGCCTCGCCATGGGCGGGATCGCGGCCCACGCTACGTGCTCCGAGCCCGGGCCGTGGCAGGCCTCGCAGCTGACGTCGATCTCGGACCAGGTGGTCGCGTAGCTTCCGGTGCCGGGGTCGTAGTTCTTCTCGAGGTTCGTCGAGTGGCACTCCGCGCACATGCCGTTCCAGTTCTGGGCCGCGCGCGTCCAGTGCAGCCAGTCGCTCGGCGGGATCTCCCGGTCGGGGTAGAGATCGAACCACTCGCCGCGGTCGCGGTCCCAGGCGATCGTCAGGCACTGGAGGCGCCCGCCGGGGAAGGGCACGAGGTACTGCTGCAGCGGGTCGTGGCCGAAGACGTGGCTGATCTCGAAGTCGGCCATGGCGCCGTCCGGCCCCTGGGTGGTGACGACGAACTTCCCGTCCCGACGGAAGAAGCGCGAGCTGATCCCCTTGGAGACGAAGACCGCGCCGCTGAAGTCGCCGAGCACGCTCGCCTCGCTGGCCACGTCCATGGCGAGGTCGTGGTCCGAGCCCTGCCAGCTCGCGAAGGCCTGCTCGTGGCAGGGCCGGCAGGCCTCGCGGCCGACGAAGGTGGCGGTGCGCTCCGTGGCGGCGTCAGCGACGGCCGAGCTCCGGCGCAGCAGCCACACCGGAACGCTGAGGACGATCACCGCGGTGGCGACCACCCCCACGACCTTCCAGCGGGCCAGCGGGTCTGCCCTCACGCGCGGGTCACCTGCGAGTCGGCGACGACGCGGCGCCGGATCGGCGAGCCGAGAACGACCTTGACGATCCGGTTCTCGATGCGGACCGGGAAATGGTCGAGCGGCCGCGGCGCCGGCGGCCCGAGCACCTCGCCCCGCATGTCGAAGCTCGAGGCGTGGCAGGGGCAGACGAAGCGGCCCTCGGCGGCGACCCAGGGCACGGTGCAGCCGAGGTGGGTGCACTCGCGGTTGAGGGCCAGGAAACCGCCGTCGGCGAGCCGCGTCAGGTAGAAGCGGCCGTCCGGGAACGGCGTCACCGTCCCGGGCTCGAAGCGCTCCACCGGGCCGGCGACATAGATCGTCTCCGCGTCGCGCGCGCCCGATCGACGGCGCGGTTGGAAGAAGGCGACCACGATCCACACCGCCTCGGCGAGCGCCACCCCGCCCAGCACCAGCCACAGCCTGCCGAGAAAGCTCCGCCGCGAGGACTCCTGGATGCTCTCACTCATGGGGACGCCCCGGCAGCACGGGCCGAGCAGCGTTGGTGCGGGGACGCGGAGGGGCGGAGGGGCAGAGGGGCGGAGGGGAAAAGGGGAGGGGGAGCAGAGGGCGGTGCGCTCGGACGGC
>JALOKS010000268.1:4405-6466 GCA_025456385.1 Thermoanaerobaculales bacterium
CCTCCGCCCCTCTGCCCCTCCGCCCCTCCGCGCCTCTGCTCTGCATCGGTCCTTCTGACGTCCATGCCGTCACCCCCACGGCCACGCCAGGGCCATGCCGGGACCGCGGAAGAAGACCCCCACGACCGTCAGCATCGCCCACACCGCGAAGCAAAGGACGAAGGTCGCCTGCACGATTTCGGCCTTCACGGCACCGAGCCGCGCCGCCAGCAGCCGGCGGAACCCTGTGACGGCGACAAGGAACCCCGCCGCCGGCAGGAGCCCGCGGCCGATGAGGCCCGGAGTGCCGGCGCGGCTCTGCAGCAGGAGCCCGTCAACGACGACCAGCACCGCGGTCGCGGCCGCACCGGCCGCCGCCGCCAGCGCCGCGCTGCGCCGGCCGCGGGCGGACAGAAACCACGGGCCCGACATCTCCGGCTCGTACCGCAGGTACGGCACGGCGAGCAGCGCGAGCACCGCGGCCACCGGAATCACCACGACCGCGAACAGGGGGTGGAAGTGGAGCTGCAGCTCCTGGAAGCCGACGAAGTACCACGGCGCCTTGGAGGGGTTCGGGCTCATCCCGGGGTTGGCCGCGGCTCCCAGGGGCGCGTCCACGAGCGCCGCCAGCACGCACACCACCGCGACCAGGGCGAGGGCGGCCGCGAGCTCGCGCAGGAGCAGCTCGGGAAGGGTCGACACGTGCTGCGGCTCCGACTCGGGCGGCTCGCCCGAGGGTCGTGGGTCCACCACTCCTCCGGCCTTGCGAACCCGCCAGAAGTGGAGGCCCATCACCAGCCCGAGCAGCACCGGGAGAAGGGTGGTGTGGAAGGCGTAGAAGAGAACCAGGGTGGAGGCGCCGATCTCGGGCCCGCCGCGGGCCACCGCCTGGAGCCAGCCTCCGATCCACGGCACGTAGCCCAGCATGCCGGTGCAGATCGTCACCGCCCAGTAGGCCAGCTGATCCCAGGGCAGGAGATAGCCGGTGAAGTTGGCGGCCAGGACCAAGCCGAGCAGACCGCAGCCGATCACCCAGTTGAACTGCCGCGGGCCGTGGAAGCCGCCGGTGAAAAGCACCCGCAGCAGATGGGCGAGCACCACCACGACGAGAATGTTGGCGCACCAGTGGTGGATGTTCCGCACCAGCCCGCCGAAGAGCGTGTCCCGTTCGAGGGCCACCACCGACAGGTAGGCGCGATCGGGAGTGGGCTCGTAGGCCAGCATCAAGAGCGCGCCGGTGCCGACCATGAGGGCGACCAGGGTCAGCGAGCTGCCGCCGAGCCCGAAGGTGTGGGTGTAGCGGAGCGTGCTGCGGAGCACGCGCACCGGCCGCAGGTGGAGGACGAAGAACTCGAGGATCGTCCTCCGTCGTTCGCGCTCGCTGCGCGGCAGCACCGGGTGCGGGAATACCGAACGCCAGACGCGCCGGACCAGCCCCTCCGGCGCGAGCGGCGGCGAGTGGTCACCACGCTGCGGCACGGCGCCGACACTAACGCCCGCAGCTTCCCGTTGCAAGCACGGCTGTGCCCGACGAGGGATCCCCCGCCGCAAGCTACCCGACCCAGCTGCTGATCTCGGCGAGGCTCTTCCTGCTGATGTCGGGCACCCGGCAGTCGGGACGCGGGTAGCCGACCGGGAACAGGATGTAGGGCCGCTCGGTGTCGGGGCGCTCGAGGATACGGCTCAAGAAACGCATCGGCTGCGGAGTGTGGGTCAGGGTGGCGAGGCCCATGCGGTGGATGGCGACGATGAAGAGGCCGCAGGCGATGCCGACGCTCTCGCTGACGTAGTAGTTCGGTGCCGAGGCGCCGTACGGGTCGCGGGAGGCGATCTGCTTGAAGACCGCCACCAGCCACGGCGCCGTCTCGAGGAAGGGCTTCTGCCAGGAGGTGCCGAGGGGCGCCAGCGCCCGGAGCCACTCCGGCGTCGCCCGCCCCCCCTCGTAGAACGCGCGCTCCTCGGCTTCGGCGGCGCGGCGGATCTCGGCCTTGACGGCCGGGTCCGCGACCGCCACGAAGTGCCAGGGCTGGCGGTTGGCGCCCGATGGCGCGGCGCCCGCGGCGGCGATGGCGAGCTCGATGA
>JALOKS010000269.1 GCA_025456385.1 Thermoanaerobaculales bacterium
ACCGGCAGCGGTCGGTTCCGGAGGGACATCATGCCGATTGTACGATCGCGACGCGGCCGAGGTTACACTTTCCCGTGCCGGCACCGGAGGTCTCCATGCGAACCAGGCCCTGGACGACGATCGTCCTCGCCCTGCTGCTCGGCGCGGCGGCGGCTGCGGCGGCGGACTTCGAGGCGGTTTTCGAGGACGCCACCCTCCGCGTCGACACCTACCACGGCGGCGACGCCGCGAGCGAGCGGATCACGATCGACCGCGTCCTCCGCCAGGGCCCCTGGGCGGGCTCGCGCACCCTGCTCGTCGACCCCTTCCCCTCGGGCGGCTACCTCGTCGAGGCGCGCGATGCGGCGACCGGCGAGCTCCTGTTCTCCCAGGGCTTCGACAGCTACTTCGGCGAGTACCGCACCACCGGCCCGGCCGCGGCCGGCGTCGCCCGCACCTACCACGAGAGCGTGCTCCTCCCCTTTCCCAGGCGCGCGATCGACCTGCGCTTCACGGCGCGGCGCCGCGACGGCTCGCGGCTCCTCCTCGCCGAGAGCCGGATCGAGCCGGCGGCGGCGGCCGCCGAGCCCCCCGCCCGAGGCGCAGTGGTCGTCGAGGCGCAGGTCGTGGCGCCGCCGGCGCGGGCGCTCGACATCGCGATCCTCGGCGAGGGCTACACCTCCGCCGAGCTCGACGCCTTCCGCGGCGACCTCCGGCGCGCGGCCGACGCCCTGCTCGGCTTCGAGCCCTTTGCCGCCCACCGCGAGCGCATCAACGTCCGCGGCGTGCTGCTGCCCTCGGCGGAGAGCGGCTGCGACGAGCCGAGCCGGGGGATCTTCCGCGACACCGCTCTCGGCCTCACCTTCGACTCGCTCGGCTCCGAGCGCTACCTGCTCACCGAGGACAACCGGCGGCTCCGCGACATCGCCGCCAACGTGCCCTACGACGCCCTGGTCATCATGGTCAACCACGAGCGCTACGGCGGCGGCGGCATCTACGGGCTCTACTGCAGCTTCACGGCTCGCTCGCCGTGGGCCGACTACCTCCTGCTGCACGAGCTCGGCCACTCCTTCGCCGGCCTCGCCGACGAGTACTACAGCTCGGAGGTCGCCTACAACGACTTCTACCCGCGCGGGCGCGAGCCCGAGGAGCCGAACATCACGGCGCTCCTCGACCCCGGCGGCCTCAAGTGGCGCGACCTGGTGACACAGGGGGCGTCGCTGCCGACGCCCTGGGAGAAGGAGGCCTACGACGCCCGCGACGGCACCTACCAGGCCGAGCGCCGCCGCCTGACGCAGGAGATCGCGGAGGCGACCCGATCGGGCGCGCCGCCGGAGCACCTGCGCGCGCTCGCCGACGAGGAGGACGCGCTCGCCGCAGCCCACAGCCGCTGGACGGCCGAGTTCCTCGGCGCCGGTACGGCGGCCGGCGTGGTGGGCGCCTTCGAGGGCGCCGGCTACTCGTCGGAGGGCCTCTACCGCCCGCAGACCGACTGCCTGATGTTCTCGCGCCGCGCCCAGCCCTACTGCGCGGTCTGCAGGCGTGCGGTCGAGGCGATGCTCCTGCGCCACGTTCGCTGAGCCCGGCTGTGGTACAACTCAGCGCGGAAGGAACCTTGGCACGCCAGACCATCTTCCGCGTCAGCTTCGTCAACCGGGGCGAGATCTACGAGGTCTACGCGAAGAGCGTCTCCCAGGGCAGCCTGTTCGGCTTCGTCGAGATCGAGGGCCTGCTCTTCGGCGAGCGCTCGAAGCTTCTCATCGACTCCTCCGAGGAGCGCCTCAAGACCGAGTTCCAGGGCGTCGAGCGCACCTTCGTCCCCATGCACGCGATCGTGCGCATCGACGAGGTCGACAAGGCCGGCCGCGGGCGCATCACCTCGACCGAAGGCAAGGTGGCCGCCTTCCCGATGGCGATCATGGGCCCCGGCGGCGGCCAGGGCGGGAAATGAGGCCGGACCCGCCGCCGCTGCAACCGCCCCTCCCGGACGCCGTATCTGAGCGCGGGAGGCGCATGAGCGACCGGGTCCGGACGACGCTGACGAGGTGGTGGACCGAGTGGCTGCGCTCGGCGCTGCTGATCGTGCTCCTCATCACATCCTTCCGGTCCGCGGTGGCCGACTGGAACGACGTGCCGACCGGGTCGATGAAGCCGACCATCTTCGAAGGCGACCGGATCGTGGTCAACAAGCTCGCCTACGACCTCAAGCTGCCCTTCACGACGCTCCGGCTCCTCTCCTGGGCCGACCCCGACCGCGGCGACATCGTGGTCCTGTACTCGCCGGTCGACGGCACGCGCCTGGTCAAGCGGGTGGTCGGGGTCCCGGGCGACACGGTGGCGATGACCGACGACCGGCTGGTGGTCAACGGCGAGGCGGCCGCCTACTCGCCGCCCGACCCGCAGCTGGTGGCGGGTTGGACGGACGGCATGTCGGGCCGGCTGATCGCCGGCGAGGCGCTCGGCGGCGAGGCGCACGCGGTCATGATCGCCCACCGCGACGGCATGACGCCCTGCTTCGCTCCCGTCTCGCTCGCGCCGGGGCAGTACTTCCTGATGGGCGACAACCGGGACGAGAGCTTCGACTCACGGTTCTTCGGCCCCGTCGCCCGCAACCGGATCCTCGGCCGCGCCACCGTCGTCGCCGCCTCGGTCGACCGCGAGCGTCACTTCCGGCCGCGCTGGGAGCGCTTCCTCCACCCCCTGCGCTGAGCGCCGGCTCCGGGCCGGCGCGGGCGCGGCGGCAGGACCGCGCCCAGATCCAGCAGGAAGAGCGCGAAGACCAGCACCGAGCCGAGACCGACCACGGCGGCCGCGAGCCAGACCGCCGCGGTCAACGGCCCGCTCCGCGCCGGCGGTCGGAGGCGAGGCCGACGGCGAAGGCCACCAGGCTCAAAGGGAGAACCACGAGCAGCGCCGCCTCGCGCTCGAGGACCAGGCCGCCGACCGCGAGCGCTCGGGAGCCCTCGCCGCTCGCCTCGCCGAGGGTCTGGAAGGCGATGAACAGCGCCAGCGAGCTCGCCGCCCCCACCACCGCGCTGAAGCGGCCCGCGCGCGGGCTGGCTGCGGCCGGCCAGAAGAGCAGGGCGAGCATCGGCCACAGCGCGGTCGCGAGCAGGACCGTCGACATGAAGATCCACGCGTCGCGCAGGCGCTCGAAGAGCAGCGACAGGCCCACCGCCGCGGCCAGGGTGAGCACCGTGAGCACCCGGGTGGCGAGCAGCAGGCTGCGGTCGGAGAGCCTGCGCCCGGTCGCCGCCTGCCAGCCGTCGTAGACCACGTTGCCGGCGGCGATCAGGGTGTAGGAGTCGATGGTCGACATCGCCGACGCGAGACAACCGGCGACGAAGAGCCCGAGCAGGCCGGTCGGCAGGACCGCGGCCGCCACCGCCAGCAGGACCGCGCTGCCGTCCAGGCCGGCCGGCAGGATGCCGGCCGCCACCAGGTCGCGGCCCGCGAGCCCGAGGTAGACCACCAGCCAGTCGTAGCTCGCCCACAGCAGGGTCCCGACGAGCATCGCGCGCACCACCTGACGGGCGCTGGCGGCGGCGAAGGTGCGCTGGTAGAAGGCGGGCTCGACCAGGGGCGTCATCGCGACCAGGGCGAAGACCAGGATCTCCCACCCGTCGAGGGTGCCGAGCGGCGCGAGCACCTCGGGGCCGAGCCGGTCGCCGATCGCCCGCGGACCGCCGACGACCCCCAGCGTGGCGATCGCGGCGATCGCCACCGACACGCACATCACCACGAACTGCGCGGCGTCGGTGAGGGCGTCGGCGAGCAGGCCGCCGAGGACCGTGTAGACGAGCGCGACCGCCGCTCCGAGCACACAGCCCTGCCAGGGCTCGAGGGCGAAGAAGACGTGGCCGATCAGCCCCATCCCGGCCACCGCCAGGATCGGGGCCGAGTACACGAATGAGGCCGCCGCTGCAGCGATCCGGGCCGCCGGGCCGTAGGCCAGGCCCATGGCCTCGGGCAGCGACAGCGCGGGCAGGCGCTTGAGCCGCGGCGCGACCAGGACCGCGGTCAGGAGGTAGAAGAGGTAGAAGGGAGCGGAGTACGCCACGAAGGCGGCGACGCCCTCGAAGTACGCCGTCTCGGAGCTGCCGAAGGTGACGTCGAGGCCGTAGTAGGTCGAGACCAGGGTGCAGACCAGGAGGGGGGTCGTCATGCGGCCGCCGGCGACGAAGAA
>JALOKS010000270.1 GCA_025456385.1 Thermoanaerobaculales bacterium
ACGACCGGCCCTGCGACCGGAGGATCTCGAGGGCGGCCATTTCGGCGAACCGGAACAGGGTGCGCTGAGGCTCGACGAGGTGCTCTTCACCGGGACCTTCCCACCCATCCACGACCGGGGTCTCGAGGCCTCGACCTGGCTCGACGGCTACCTCCGAACCTACGTCGAACGCGACGTGCGGACGATCTCGAACATCGGCGATCTCGATGCCTTCCTCCGCTTTCTCGGGCTCTGCGCCGGTCGCTCGGGACAGCTGGTCAACCGCACGTCCCTCGGCGCCGATGCGGGCATCGATCAGACCACCGTGCGCCGTTGGATCTCCATCCTTCAGGCGAGCTATGTCGTGACGACCCTGTCACCGCACTTCGAGAGCTTTTCACGGCGGCTGGTCAAGAGCCCCAAGCTGTACTTCTCCGACACCGGGCTCCTGTGCCGGCTGCTGGGAATCCGGAGTCCGGACGACCTCCGCAACCAC
Organism: Thermoanaerobaculales bacterium; assembly: GCA_025456385.1. GTDB lineage: Bacteria > Acidobacteriota > Thermoanaerobaculia > Thermoanaerobaculales > Sulfomarinibacteraceae > Sulfomarinibacter. The sequence goes on from JALOKS010000270.1 coordinate 476, forward strand.
CCGCTCCGCGGACCGATTTTCGAAACCTTCGTCGTCGGAGAGTTTCGCAAGCTCTACCTCCACCACGGGCAGCGCCCGCCGCTCCACTTCTGGCGGGACTCCAACGGCCGTGAGGTCGATCTCCTGATCGATGTCGGCAGTCGGCGCATCCCGATCGAGATCAAGTCCGCCGAGACCGTGGCCGGCGATTTCTTCAAGGGCCTCGACACCTATCTCTCACTGTCCGGAGACCCGTGGGGAGCCTTGGTCTACGGCGGGAGCGAGAGCTACCAGCGCCGCGGGCACTGGATCCGCCCCTGGTTCGCGTGCACCTGAGTGCCCGCCGCGACGACAGGTTCTTGAGCTGGTTCACGTGGCGGCGGCGATCTCGCGGCAGCGTTGCCGGCCGGGCCCATCGTGCGGCACTCGATTTCCGAAGCCCCGCTCGGGCGGAACCGGGCGCCGGGGACTCGTCACCCTGTCAGTGGATGTACTCGTCGCGGTCGCCGTCGATGACGTCGAAGCGGCGGCTTCGCTTCAGCCGCTCGAGGCGGCGCCGCAGAATCCAGGCCTCGGCGCGCTTGCGCCAGCCGTGGAGGGTGCCGCCGACGCCGCCGCGCTGCAGGGCGGTGAAGGTGAGGAGGACCGCGGCGCAGATGCCGCAGAAGCCCGCGAAGTCCTTCGACTCCAGAAAACCGATGAACGCGAACAGGACCTCGAGCCACAGGAACCAGCGCGCCTTGAGCGGCAGCACGAAGAAGAGCAGGATGGTCGCCTCGCCCCACAGGGTGGCGAAGGCGGCGATGACGATCGCCATCAGGATCCGCTGCCCCTGCATGAGCTGGAACGCGCCCGGCCCCGGTGCGACGCCGCCGATCCCGGCGTGCAGGAGCTGGACCGCGAGCGCGACCACCGCGGCGCCGAGCGCGGCGCGCGCCACGAGCAGCCAGAAGCGCCGGCGGCCGAGGCGCCAGAAGACGTCGCGGCCGAACCAGAAGAGGATCAGCAGCTCGAGCAGGAACCAGAGGCCGGCGCGGCCCCAGCCGACGAAGGGGTAGGTCACGACCTGCCACACGAAGCCGCTGAACACCGCCGGGCTGAGGCGGAGCAGGGCCGGGATGACCGCGGTCGAGACGAAGAACTGCAGCGAGAAGGTCGCGAACAGCGCCGCCAGCACCGCGACCAGGTCGCTCGGCACCGGCGCCCCGGAGCCGAGCCCGAAGCCGCCGCCGCCGAAACCGGTCGTCACGGGTCGCTGCTGCATGACCATCTCTCCGCCGGGGCATGGTAGCAGGGGGACGGCGGGTCGGATTTCGAATTTCGGATTTCGAATTTTGAATTTTGAATTTTGAATTTTGAATTTTTCAACCGTTTCTGCGATGCCTCGCACTTCCTGACTGCTATCTCACATCTCGCATCTCGTATCTCGTATCTCTCTCCCCTCTGCCCCTCCGCCCCTCCGCCCCTCCGCCCCCTGCGGGAATATGACAAGCCTCTACTCAGGTTCGAGCAGGGGCCTGCGGGAGGGTCCTTGACCATGGTGCGACGGGGCCCCATCGTAGGACACAGAGCGGCGGCTCAGCCCGCCGCGGGAGGCCCGATGTCCCAGCTCACGACCCTGCCCGTCATCCCGCTCCGCGAGGCGGTGCTTTTCCCCGAGGTGACCTCGCCGATCGCGGCCGGCCGCGCCGGCACGCTGCGCGCCATCGAGGCCGCCCTGCGCACCGAGGACAAGAAGATCTTCGTGGTCTCGCAGCGCGAGAACATCGAGGACGTCACCCCGGACAAGCTCTTCCAGATGGGCACCGTGGCGACCATCGGCCCGGTCCAGCGCGGGCCCTCGGGGATGCGCCTGCTCCTGAACGGCGACTACCGGGCGGTCGCGGTCCGCTACGAGGAGCATGACGAGTACCTGATCGCCTCGATCCACCCCGCCGAGGAGCTGCCGCCGATCGACCCCGAGTCGCCGACCTTCACCGCGCTCTACCGCGAGACCCGCGAGCGCGCGGCCGAGCTCGGGCGCCGCGCCGGCATGCCCAAGGAGGCGGTGCAGCAGTTCCTCGCCGAGACCAAGGAGCCGGGCCGCTTCGCCGACCTCGTCGCCGGCCACCTCGACCTCAAGCCGGTCGAGGCCCAGAGGCTGCTCGAGGCGCTGTCGGTCGAGGACCGGCTGCGCTCGGTGCTGCTCCAGATCCAGCGCCAGATCGCGGTGCTCGACGCGCAGGAGGACATCAAGTCCCAGGTTCAGGAGGAGCTCGGCGACCGCCAACGCGAGATGTTCCTGCGCCAGCAGCTGAAGGCCATCCAGCGCGAGCTCGGCGACGACGGCGGCCGCGAGGACCTCGAGGAGCTGCGCGAGAAGCTCGAGGCGCTCGAGCTGCCGGACGCGGCGCGCAAGGAGGTCGACCGCGAGCTCGGCCGCCTCGAGCGCATGGGGCCCGAGGGCATGGAGGCGCAGGTCATCCGCACCTACCTCGAGACCATCTGCGAGCTGCCGTGGTCGCACCGCACCGAGGAGCGGCTCGACGTGCAGGCGGCGGCTGCGATCCTCGAGGAGGACCACTACGCGCTCGGCGACGTCAAGGACCGCATCCTCGAGTTCCTGTCGGTGCAGATCCTGCGCAAGAAGGCGGAGCTCGCCGAGCGGGCGGCCGCCGAACCGGCTGCGGAGGACGCCGACTCGGCCGAACCGCAGGGCGAAACCGACACCGGCATGACGACGATCCACTCCGACGTGCCGCGCAACCCGATCCTGCTCTTCGCGGGCCCCCCCGGGGTCGGCAAGACCTCGGTCGCGAAGTCGATCGCGCGCGCCATGGGCCGCGAGTACGTGCGCATCTCCCTGGGCGGCGTGCGCGACGAGGCCGATGTCCGTGGCCACCGCCGCACCTACGTGGGGGCGATGCCCGGCCGCATCATCCAGGGCATGAAGCAGGCCGGTTCGAAGAACCCGGTCTTCCTGCTCGACGAGGTCGACAAGCTCGGCGTCTCCTACCAGGGCGACCCCGGCGCGGCCCTGCTCGAGGTCCTCGACCCGGCCCAGAACGACAGCTTCACCGACCACTACCTGGGTGTTCCCTTCGACCTTTCGGACGTGCAGTTCATCTGCACCGCGAACTTCCTGCAGAACATCCCCGGCCCGCTCCAGGACCGCATGGAGGTGGTCGAGTTCGCGGGCTACACCGAGGCCGAGAAGCTGGAGATCGCCAAGCGCTACCTGACGCCGCGCCAGATCAGGCAGACCGGCCTCAGCGACGAGCAGATCCGCGTCTCGGACGACGCCGTGCGCGAGGTCATCACCGGCTACACCCGCGAGTCGGGCGTGCGCCAGCTCGAGCGCGAGATCGGCCGCCTGGCGCGCAAGGTCGCGCGCAAGATCGCAGCCCAGGAGCTGGCGTCGGTCGAGATCGGGCGCAAGGAGGTGGCCGAGCTGCTGGGCCGGCCGAAGGTCCACCCCGAGCACGCGGCGGAGGCCGACCAGATCGGCGTCGCCACCGGCATGTACTACACGCCCGTCGGGGGCGACATCATGTTCGTCGAGGTCTCGCCGATGCCGGGCAAGGGCGAGCTGGTGCTCACCGGCCAGCTCGGCGATGTGATGAAGGAGTCGGCGCGCGCCGCCTGGACCTACGCCAAGGCGCACGCCGAGGAGCTCTTCATCGCCAAGGACGCCTTCAAGCAGGACGTCCACATCCAC
>JALOKS010000271.1 GCA_025456385.1 Thermoanaerobaculales bacterium
GACACCTCGCTCTTCCTGATCTTCCGCGACACCACCAGCGGCGACAGCACCTACGGCGCCGGCCGTTTCCTGTACGCCGAGGCCCCCGGCCCCGACGGCACCACCACCCTCGACTTCAACCTCGCCTACAACCCGCCCTGCGCCTTCACGCCCTTCGCCACCTGCCCGTTGCCGCCGCCGCAGAACTGGCTCCCGGTGCCTATCGAGGCCGGCGAAAAATTCAGCGGCGACGCGCACTGACGCAGACTGTTGAGTTCACCCACGATGACCCCTCTCATTTCGACACGAAGCCTTTTCACCCCCACCCACTCCAGGCAGACCATGCACAGCGGGCTGGCGATGTGCCTTGTCGTGGGCATGCTCCTCGTGACGTCGAACACCGGCGCCGCGGACGAAGAGGCGGTCGGCGCCAGACCCGCAGAGCTCGGTGGGTGGTTCCCTCCGTCCGACTTCTACCCGCGCTACATCGCCAATCCCCTGCGGCCCCAGAACGCCCTCAGTGTGATGTGGCTGGCCGATACGGAGATCCCCGAAACCGGGGCCGCACGCACAGCACTTCGACTTGGCGGCAGCTTGGGGATCTACCGGTGGAGCCCACCGGACGAGCCCGACCTGGGATGGCAGCTGAGCTTCGAAGGCGGCTTCGCGGGCCAGTTCGACCTCAGCCACAGCTGGGACAACACGGGGTGGGACGGGTTCTACGGCCTCTACCTGAGCAGGATGCTGAGCCCGGAGTTCGGTTTCCGCTTCGGCAGCCAGCACAACTCGTCGCACATCGGCGACGAGTACGCACTGCGGACCGGCCGCCAGAGGATTCACTACACGCGCGAGGAGGCGATCGTCGGTGCGGCGTGGACCTTCCGTCCGAAGTGGACCGCCTACACCGAGCTGGGTTGGGGAAACGGCATCGCCGGCTCGATGACCTTCCAGCTCGAGTCCGGCCTGCAGCTCATCAGCGAGCGCCGGTATTGGAAGGGGCGGGCCTCGCGCTACGCCGCGCTCGACCTCCGCACCTATGAGGAGACCGACTGGAGCATCCGCGCGACCGCCCAGGCCGGCTACTGGATCCCGGTCGCAAACCGCACGCCGGTGCACCGCATCGCCGTCGAGGTCGGCTCCGGGCGCTCTGTGATGGGCCAGTTCCTGTGGGAGAACGAGACCTGGGTCGGAGTCGGCTGGTATTACGACTGGTAGCAGCTCGGCCCGGCGCAACCGCCGGCTGCGCCGGGCCGAGCTGCTACACGATGCGCTCGCGGATCTTGGCCGAGATCAGGTCCATCAGCCACACCGTGGCGGCGATCAGCAGGACCAGGGTGCCGACCTCCCCCCACTCGCCGAGGTCGACGCGCGGCTTGAGGATGTAGCCGATGCCGCCGCCGCCGACGAAGCCGATGATCGTCGACATCCGGACGTTGATGTCCCAGCGGTAGATGGTGAAGGAGAGAAAGGGCGGGATCACCTGCGGCACGACGCCGTAGCGCAGCACCTGCAGCGTCGACGCACCGGTCGCGGTGATGGCGTCCATGGGCCCGGTGTCGATGGACTCGATCTGCTCCGAGTAGAGCTTGGTCAGCGATGCCACGGAGTGCACCCACAGGGCGAGCACGCCGGCGAAGGGCCCGATGCCGACCCACGAGATGAAGATCAGCGCCCACACCAGCGGCTCCACCGCGCGCACGAAGTTCATGAGGGTGCGGGACACGGTGTAGGCGAGGCGGGCCAGGGTCGAGCCGCGGGTGAGGTTGCGGGCCGAGGGGAAGGCAAGGACGAATGCGATCGGAATCGCGAAGGCTGTGGCCATGAAGGCGAGGAAGACCGTCTGCACGAGCAGGATCAGGCCCTCGTGCAGCACGCTCGTGGACGGCTGCGCGAGGCCGCGCACGATGTCGGCGGCCTTGCCGAACTTGGTGAGGAAGGCGACGAGGTCGAGCTCGGTGATGAGCCAGCCGGCGAAGAAGGTGAGCTCGATGAAGACGGCGGCGAACCAGCCGCGCAGGGTCTCGGTCCAGGCGAGGTCGCGCTCTCCCTCGGGGACCCCGCGGACCAGGGCCTGCCCCGGCGACGCGCCGAGCCAGCGGGCGCCCAGGGCCCACAGCGCCGCCAGGGCGATTCCCGCCCCCAGCCAGCGTCCGTAGCTCAGGAGGTCGAGGATCTGCTCCGCCCCGAGGAGAAGGCCGGTCGGCCCGCGGCGGCCCGAGAAGGCGACGACGAGCAGCTCGCCCATCGCGAGCAGGATGGCGATCAGGACCGCGTCGATGGCTCCCGCCTGCAGGCTCTCCACGGAGGCGCGCCAGGTCGTGTCTGCGGCGGGCTCGCGGCGGGCCATCTCAGAACCCCGTGTTGGACGCCGGCTCGGCGTCCTCGCCGTAGATCGAGCGGAAGGTCGCGCGGTCGAACTCCGAGGGCAGTCCCTGCCACACCAGGCGCCCGTCGCGGAGCGCGACGAGGCGCGTCGCGTAGCGCTCGACGAGGTCGATGTCGTGCAGAGAGCAGATCACGGTCAGTCCCTCGTCGCGGTTCAGCGCCTCGATGTGGCGCATGACCGAGTGGCGCAGCGCGGGGTCGAGCGAGGCCACCGGCTCGTCGGCGAGGATCAGGCGCGGCTCCTGCATCAGCGCCCGCGCCACCGCCACCCGCTGCTGCTGGCCGCCGGAGAGGGCGTCCGCACGGCTGCCGGCGCGGTCGGCGAGCCCGACGCGCGCGAGGCTCTCGAGCGCGCGGGCGCGCTCCGCCGGCGGGAAGCTCATCACCAGGCTCGGAAGCAGCCTGCTGCGGCCGAGGCTGCCCGAGAGCACGTTGTCGAGCACCGTGTGGCGGCGCACCAGGTTGAACTGCTGGAAGATCATCGCCACCTGGCGGCGCAAGCGGCGCAGCTCGCCGCCGCGCAATCGGGTGACCTCGCGGTCGAAGATCCACACCCGCCCTTCGCTGGGGTCGACCAGGCGGTTGATGCAGCGCAGCAGCGTCGACTTGCCGGAGCCCGACAGGCCGAGCACGGCGAGGAACTCACCCTCGTGCACCTCGAGGTCGATGCCGGCGAGGGCCCGCACGCCGCCCGGGTAGACCATGCCGAGCCCCTCGATCCGAACGACGGGGGTTGCGGCGGCGGCCGGCGCTGCGGCCGCGCTCACCTGCCGGCCCCCTTCCCGCTGCGGCGCCGCTCGAGCTTCGCCTCCTCGGCGTCGAGCAGCGCCGACGCGCTCACGCCGGTCGCACCCAGGGCTGCGCGGAAGTCGTCGAAGTCGGCGTCGGTGCACGGCGCGGCGGCAACCCCGGCCACCAGGTCGTAGTACGCCGCCTGGCCATCGGGGGTCTCGAGGAAGCGCTGCAGCGAGGACTCGAAGCGCGTCCACACCGCCTCGGGGAAGCCCCGCCGCACGCAGCAGACGTCGTTGGGGATCGGGTCGGTGAGGGCGATGATCCGGACCTCGTTGAGGAGCTGCTCCCGCTCTTCCTGCGTCGCCATGTTCTTCAGCAGCAGAAAGCGGGCGTCGCCCACCAGCGTGCCGTCGCGAAGATTGGATGCCGAAGGCGGCGAGTAGAAGGTCGCGCCGCCGTCCACCTTGCCGTCGCGAACCGCCTGCACCACGTTCGGGTGGCCGCCGGCGTAGAGCACGTGGCCGAGGCTCACGCCCGCCCGCTGCAGGAGGGCGCGGGGAAAAATGTGGCCCGAGGTCGAGGTCTCGTCCGAGAAGCCGAAGCTGCGGCCGATCAGGTCCTCGAGACGGTCGATGCCGGAATCGGCTCGGGTCATGACGCAGCCGTAGTAGACGTTCGACAGCTCGGGGCGCGGGCTCGCGGTCGCGTACAGGATGCGCGTCTCCTGCAGCGTCCCCGGGCGGACGTACTCGAGCTCCTTGCGCCCGTCGCCGACCAGGTCGAGGGGTCCCGACACCACCTGCCGGCTGACCGCCGCGAGAACGTCCCGGCTCTCGACGAGGCGCGTCACGGCGGTCGCGTCGTCGACGGCGGGGACCTCGACCCATCCGGGCGCCTCGCGGTCGAGCAGCTCCGCGACGTCGGCCCGCAGGGGCCCGCCGAGAGTCGCCGGCACCGCGATGCGCGCCCCGGCGAGCGCCGCGAGCCCGGCCGGCTCGCCCGCTCCCGAGCGGGTGATGACGATGGCGAAGCGGTC
>JALOKS010000272.1 GCA_025456385.1 Thermoanaerobaculales bacterium
TGGTGCATACTCGTGCCGCGGCGACCGGGCGCCCGTGAGCTCCACGATCTGTCGACCGGGGACGGCGTGCAGGTCTGGGCCGAGGCGATGCGCCTTTCACGTCTCATGCGCGAGCTGTTCGCCGCCGACAAGATGAACGTCGCGGCGCTGGGCAACGTCGTCCCGCAGCTGCACGTCCACGTGATCGCGCGGCGGGTCGGGGACCCTGCCTGGCCGAGGCCCGTATGGGGTGCGCTGCCGCGAGTCCCCTACGCCGCAGACACCGTGGACGGCATCCTGCGCCGGCTCCGCGCGGGGCTCGAGCTGGGGCCGACGGGCTGAGCGCGGGGCGCTCGGCCTGCCAACAGGTTTCGGCCAGGGGACCGACCCCCGGCGGGGGGCTGATCCGAGGCTGGTCGGTCGGACGCCCCAACGGGATCGCACGACCGCGCGGGGTGTCAGGGGTCCCTCGGGCAGACCTGGACGAGATGCCGCTCCTCGTCGACGCCCGGCACGAGACACGACCGCACCACCTCGTGCAGGTCCGCGAACGCCCTCGTCGTCACCGAGTCGAAGCCGCGGGCGGGGCGGTAAGACTCGACGCGCGCCTGCACGACCTCCACGTTGGTCAGGCCCAGCTCGATGACGCACTGCCGGCAGAAGCGGACCTTCTTTCCGTTGGCGTCCAGCAGCGTGACGGACAGCCCGGGATCGGCCAGGGCGAGCGGTATGCCCGGCAGGCCGGGACCGGTCCCGACGTCGAGCAAGCGCGGGCCGCGGACCCACGGGAGGATCGAGAGGCTGTCGAGCAGATGGCGGGCGAGGATCGCGCGGGGGTCGCGGATCGCCGTCAGGTTGTACGCCCGGTTCCAGCGGATCAGGAGCGCCGCGTAGGCCAGCAGTCGCGCCGCCGTCTCGCCGCCGAGCGGCGTGCCGAGCGTCCGGGCACCCGTCTCGAGGTCCCTCTCGGCGGCCGGGTAGAGCGGGGGCTGGGGTGGCAATGTCACGGGCCTTCGGCGCCTCTGGCTGCGGCGGCGACCGGGCGGGTCTCAATCCCCGGCCGGGCCGGCCGCTAAGTCGCAGGGGAGCGCCACCCTCGGTGAGGTGGCGGTCCGCCGAGACGGAGAGATGTCATCCTACTTCGGTTTCCCGCCGCTCGGGACCCGTGTCGTCGCCTGCCTGCTCGCCGGGCTGGTCGCGCTCGGCTGGGCATCGAGCTGGGGCCAGGCACCGACGGCCGCTTTCGGCCGCGACACCCAGATGGTCGACCTGACGCCCTTCGTCGAGGTCCTCGAGGACCCCGGCGCGACCCTGGGCCTTCCGTCCCTCGTCGAACCTGACCTCGCGGGGCGCTTCGAGCCCATCGACCGCAGCAGCGCGGCGGGCGCGTTCTCGGACTCCGCGCTCTGGCTGCGTTTCCGTCTGCGCACGGCCTCCGGGGTTGAGCAGTCCCCGCTGCTCGTCGTCGCCTACCCGCTGCTCGATCACGTCGAGCTCTTCGAGCCCGTCGAGGGCGGCTTCCGGCACCACGAGGCGGGGGACGGCCTGCCTTTCCGGCTCTGGGAACGTCAGCTGCGCCACCCCGCCTTTGCGCTGAAACCGACCGGTGGGGAAGAGCGGACCTACTATCTTCGGATCCGCTCCTCCGGCTCGCTTCAGGCGCCGCTGCGGCTGTGGAGCGAGGGGGCGCTGCTCGTCGCGCTGGAGCGCGAGCAGCTGATCTTCGGGCTGTTCCTGGGCGCCATGGTGATCGTCGCCCTCCTGTCTGCGCTCTTGTCGGTGCTGATGCGCGACCGGCTGTTCCTGCTGTTCGCCGGCTTCATCGCCAGCTACTCGCTGCTGCAGGCCGGGCTCAGCGGCCTGGCCTTCCAGTTCCTCTGGCCCGAGGCGACCTGGTGGGCGAGCCGCGCAAACCCGCTGCTGGTGGCCGCGACCGGCTCGCTGGCGACCGGGTTCATCCGTGAGTTCCTGGAGCTGCCGGTGCGCTTGAGGCGGCTGGACGGACTGTTTCGCCGCCTGATGGCCGCCGGCGCCGTCGCGCTGCTGGTCATCACCGTGGCGGACGCCGGCCTGGGCATTCTCCTCTCGCTCGTGTACGCGCTGGTGTTCACGGCGCTGGCGATGACCGGCGCGCTCACGCTCGCCTTCCGGGGCTTCCGGCCGGCCCGCCAGTTTTCCTTCGCCCTCGGCGCCTTCCTGCTCGGCATGCTCGTCGCGAGCCTCTCTTACCTCGGCCTGCTGCCATACCACGCCGTCACGACGCACGCGATGCAGATCGGGTCCGTCCTGCTGGTGGTCATGGTCGCCATCGCCGCGACGGACCGGCTGCGCCAGCTTCAGCAGGCCAAGGCGCTGGCGGCGGAGTCGGCACAGCGCTACCTCAAGGCGCTGAACGAGGAGCTGGAGCGGCTCGTCCGCGATCGCACACAGGCGCTGGAGCGCACGAACGCGGAGCTCAAGGACCTGGCGACGCGCGACAGCCTCACCGGCCTGCTGAACCACAAGGCGACCTTCGAGCAGCTCGAGCAGCTCCGCCGAACGGCGTATCGCTACCGCGAGCCGCTGGCCGTCGTCATGACCGACATCGACCACTTCAAGGACATCAACGACCGCTTCGGCCATCTCGTCGGCGACAAGGTCCTCGTCACCGTGGGACACCTGCTGCTGCAGGGAGTGCGCGCATCGGACGTCTGCGGGCGTTACGGCGGCGAGGAGTTCCTGCTCGTGCTGCCGAAGGCGAATGTCGACACCGCCGTCGAGCTCGCCGAGCGCCTGCGCCAGCAGCTCGCCTCGGTCAACCTGCCGGAGCTCGGCCGGACGACGATCACCGCGAGCTTCGGCGTCGCCGAGATCGACCCGCTGGCGGAGTCGGTGTCCGCCGACGCCATCATCCGCCGGGCCGACGAGGCGCTCTACACCGCCAAGCGCAACGGCCGAAACCAGGTCTGCTGCGGGCGCCCCCTGGCCACCGCGATGCCGCGGCCCTTCAAGCCGATCGCCGCTTCAGGTGGATCAGCAGCAGCGAAACCGCCGCCGGTGTGACGCCCGGGAGGCGTGCCGCCTGGCCCACCGTACCCGGGCGATGGCGAGTGAACCGCTCCCTCACCTCCGTCGACAGACCCTTGACCGCCCCGAAGTCGAAATCAGGGGGTAGCGCCAGGGCCTCATTCGCGAGCTGGCGCTCGATCTCCACGCGCTGGCGGTCGATGTAACCTGCGTACTTCGCCTGGATCTCCACCTGCTCGGCGACGGCCGGGTCATCGACGCCAGGTCCGACCCCCGGCAACGACATCAGGCGCGCGTAGTCGACCTCCGGGCGTGCCAGCAGCTCGGCGGCGCGGCTCTCTCGTCGCAGCGCGTCACCGAGGACTTCGCGCGCGGTCGCCTCGGGCAGCTGCTCGGGGCGCACCCAGAGCGCCTCGAGCCGCTGCTGCTCGCGTGCGATGGCCTCGCGCTTGCGATCGAAGGCGGCCCACCGGGCGTCGCCGACGAGGCCGAGCCGCCGGCCCTCCTCGGTGAGGCGCAGGTCGGCGTTGTCCTCGCGCAGCAGCAGCCGGTACTCGGCGCGGCTGGTGAACATGCGGTAGGGCTCGGTCACGCCGCGCGCGACCAGGTCGTCGACCAGCACGCCGAGGTAGGCCTGGTCCCGCCGTGGGTACCAGGGTGGCGCCTCTCGCGCGCGCAGCGCGGCGTTGATGCCGGCGAGCAGGCCTTGGGCCGCCGCTTCTTCGTAGCCGGTCGTGCCGTTGATCTGTCCGGCGAAGTACAGACCCTGGATGAAGCGGGTCTCGAGCGAGTACTGCAGGTCGCGGGGGTCGAAGTAGTCGTACTCGATGGCGTAGCCCGGGCGCGTGATCCGCGCTTGCTCGAAGCCGCGCATCGAGCGCACGAGCTGCTGCTGGACGTCGAAGGGCAGGGAGGTGGAGATGCCGTTGGGGTAGACCTCGTTGCTCGTCAGGCCTTCGGGCTCGACGAAGATCTGGTGCGAGTCCTTGTCGGCGAAGCGCACGACCTTGTCTTCGATCGACGGGCAGTAGCGCGGCCCCACGCCCTCGATGACGCCGGTGTACATCGGCGAGCGCGAGAGCCCGCCGCGGATGATCTCGTGCGTCCTCGCGTTGGTGCGCGTGATGTGGCAGCTCACCTGCCGCGGGTGGTCGGCGGCCGTGCCCGTGAACGAGAAGACGGGCACGGGCACGTCGCCCGGCTGCTCCTCGAGGACGGCGTAATCGATCGTCCTTCGATCGATCCGGGGTGGCGTGCCGGTCTTCAGGCGGCCGACGCCGAACGGCATCTCGCGCAGCCGGCTCGCCAGGGCGTTGGCCGGCGGGTCGCCGGCGCGGCCGCCCTCGTAGTTGTTGAGCCCCACGTGGATCCGGCCGGCGAGGAAGGTCCCGACGGTCAGCACCACGGCCTTTGCGTGGAAGCACAGG
>JALOKS010000273.1 GCA_025456385.1 Thermoanaerobaculales bacterium
CTCCACCGCGCCCACCAGTGCGCCCTTGGGACGGCTGTGGCAGCAGGCGCCGAGCACCAGGGCGACGCCCTCGGGCAGGCCGTCCGCGAGCACCCGCGCAAGCGGCGCCGCGTCGACGCGGGCCGGCTCGGCAGCGAGCTGGCCGGGCCGGCGCTGCGCCGGGACGTCGACCCAGCTCGCGACCTCGGGCGCCACCAGCAGACGCTGGGGAGTGAAGAGAGACGGCGAGCAGAGCTCGAGCGCGAGGTCCTCCGGAGCGGTCTCGGGGCCGAAGAGCTCGGGCTCGACCCCGTCGAGCCCGGCGCGCAGCTCGCCGACAACCTCCGCGATCGCGATCTCGAGGAGGTAGTCGTCAGGCGACGCGATGAGGTGGACCCGCGGCACGGTTCAGCAGGGGCACCGCGCGGTCCGCGCGCGCTCAGATCTCGCCACGGTCCTGGCGCTCCTGACACTGGATGCAGTGGCGGGCCCACGGCACCGCGTCGAGGCGCCCGATCTGAATGGTCTTGCCGCACTCGACGCAGGCCCCGTACTTGTGCTCGGTCATCCTCGCGAGCGCGTCGTCGATCCGCCGCAGGAGGTCGCGCTCGCTCGCGGTCAGCTGGTAGCTGAGGTCGCGGATCACGGTCGACAGGGCGCGGTCGCCGAGGTCCGGGGCTTCCTTGTCGGTGATCTCCTGCTCGCTGCTGCGCGCTTCGCGGACGCGGTTCAAGAGCTCCTCTCGCTTGGCGAGCAGGAGCTTGCGGTAGCGCTCGATCTGTCGCTTGTTCATCAGTCGTACCTCCGGGTGGAGCGCCTGGCGGCCGCTCGCGGGGGTGCGGCCGACGGGTCCTCCGGTCGACCGTCCCTCATTGTACGCCGACTCGATGGTAGGCACCACCGCCGAGGATCTGGGTGGCCCGATAGAGCTGCTCCCAGAGCACCAGCCTGGCGATCGCGTGCGGCAGGGTCAGGGGGCCGAGGGACAGGCGCTCGTCCGCCTGCGCCCTGAACTCAGGGTCGAGCCCGAGGTCGCTGCCGAGGGCGAAGAGCACGCCGGCGGTGCCGCGTTCGGCGAGCGCGTGGAGCCAGCGCGCGAGGCCCGCGCTGTCGAAGGCCTCCCCCCGCTCGTCGAGGGCGACCAGCGGCCAGCCCGGCTCCCGGCAGCGCTCGAGCGCCTCCGCCTCGAGGCGCAGCACGCGGCGCGGGTCACGGTCGCGGCCGCCCGCTGCCGGCCGCAGCGGCGTGTCGACCGCCGGCCACCGCCGGCTGACGCGCCGCCGGTAGCTCTCGACCTCCGCCTCGAAGGGGCTCGCCTGCGGACGGCCGAGCCAGACGACGCGCAGCTTCACCGCCGCTCGCCGTGATCGATGCCGAGGCGCGCGCCGTCGAGCCGCGGCGCCTCGCCCCACAGGCCCTCGAGACCGTAGTACGCGCGGCGCTCCTCGGTGAAGACGTGGATGACCACATCGCCGTAGTCCATCAGCACCCACTCCGCCCGGCTCTCCCCTTCGACGTGGAGCGGCCGCCGCCCGTCCTCGCGCAGGCGGCGCTGCACCTCGTCAGCGATCGCCGCGACCTGGCGTTCGCTGCCGCCCGAGCAGATGACCAGGCCGTCGGCGTAGGAGGCGAGCGCCGAGATCTCGAGGCCGACGATCGCGAAGGCCTTCTTGTCGGCGGCGGCGCGCGCCGCGGTGCGGATGGCGGCAAGGGTGTCGGATTCGATCATCACGCCTCCGTGCCGCCGCCCGGCGCGTAGAGCCCGTACTTCTCGATGTACGAGTGCACCTCGTGCGGCACCAGCTCGCGGATCGGCAGGCCGCGGCTCTGGCGCCCCCGGATCGAGGTCCCGGAGATCGGGAAGGGCTCGTGGTTGAGGAGGAAGATCGTCAGCTCCCGCGGCTCCTCGACCTCGGCGAAGACCTCGATCTCGCGCATCCTCGCGAGCAGGCTCCGCGGCACCCGGCGCTCGAGATCCTCGCCCCACATGTGGGCGCGGTGCAGGACCACCAGGTGCACCGAGTCGACGAGCTCCTGCCAGCGCTCCCAGCTCGCGATCTGGGAGAAGGAGTCGGAGCCGAGGATGAAGAACATCGTGGCGTCGGGGCAGCGCGCGCGGAAGCGCGCCACGGTCTCCACCGAGTAGGTGGGCTGCGAGGCGAAGACCTCGTCGTCGGAGACGTAGAACCTCTCGTAGGGCAGGGTCGCCATGGCCACCATCGCCAGGCGGTGGGTGACCGGGGTCAGGGGTGCGGCGTGCTTGTGCGGCGGCGAGCCCGCGGGCACGAAGTACACCGCCTCGAAGTGGAAGGTCTCCTGCGCGCGCACCACCGGCACGAGGTGACCGAGGTGGAACGGGTCGAAGCTGCCGCCGTAGATCGCGATGCGCCTGCTCATGGCCTCTCTCTGGCCTCCCCCACGAGCTCGAAGAGCCTGCCGACCAGGACCGCCAGCCCCTCGCCGGTCACCGCCGAGATCGCGAGGCAGCCGACGCCGCAGCTCCTTGCCGCCGCCTGGAGCGCCGCGAGCGCCGTCTCGCGGTCGCCGACCGCATCCAGCTTGGTGCCGACGAGGACCCACGGCCGCCCCTCGAGCGGGGCCGGGTAGGCCTCGAGCTCGCTGCGAATCGTAGCAACCTGCGCCGCCACCTCGTCGGCGAGCGAGAGGTCGACGAGCTGCGCCAGCACCTGGCAGCGCTCGATGTGGCGCAGGAACTGGGTGCCGAGGCCGGCGCCGGCGTGCGCGCCCTCGATGAGGCCGGGGATGTCCGCCATCACCAGGGTGCGCAGGTCGTCACCCGGCGCCGACACCACCCCGAGGTACGGCTCGAGGGTCGTGAAGGGGTAGTCCGCAACCTTGGGCCGCGCCGCCGACAGCCGCGCCAGCAGCGTCGACTTGCCGGCGTTCGGGAGCCCGACCAGGCCGACGTCGGCGAGCAGCTTGAGCTCGAGCTCGAGCTCGCGCGCCTCGCCCGGCGTCCCTTCCTCGACGGTCCGCGGCGCCTGGTTGGTCGAGGTGGCGAAGCGGGCGTTGCCGCGGCCGCCGCGGCCGCCGCGCGCCACGACCAGCCGCTGCCCGGCGGCGACGAGGTCGCCGAGGACCTCCCCCGTCGCGGCGTCCCGCACCACCGTCCCCGGCGGCACTGCGAGCACGACGTCGGCGCCGCCGGCGCCGGTCCGGTTGGCGCCGCGCCCGTGGCGGCCGCGCTCGGCCCGCACCTGCCGCCGGTGGTGCAGGTGGAGCAAGGTGTTGAGGCCGCGGTCGACCTCCATGATGACGTCGCCGCCGCGGCCGCCGTCGCCGCCGTCCGGACCGCCCCGCGGCACGTACTTCTCGCGCCGGAAGGACACGCAGCCGTTGCCGCCGGCGCCGGCCTGGACCCGGACCCGCACCGAGTCGATCAGCACGACGGCGACCCCCAGCGCCCGTGGGCGCACGCACGGCGCCGCCCGCGACGGGGCGCTCGCTCGGCTGGACCTGTCATCTCGTCGGCTGGGGGGTCAGGCGCTGATGATGCTGATGAAGCGGCCGAGGCGGCCCCGGTTCTGGAACTTCACCTGTCCGGCGGCGGTCGCGAAGAGCGTGTCGTCGCCGCCGCGCTTGACGTTGACGCCCGGCTTGAAGCGGGTGCCGCGCTGGCGGACGAGGATCGTGCCCGACGTGACCTGCTGCCCGTCGCCGACCTTGGTCCCCAGTCTCTGCGCCTGCGAGTCGCGGCCGTTGCGGCTCGAGCCCTGACCTTTCTTGTGCGCCATGCTCTCTCCCTAGGCCTCGATGGCCTCGACGCGGACCCGGTAGTAGTCCTGACGGTGGCCGTTGGTCTTGCGGAAGCCCTTGCGGCGCTTCTTCTTGAAAACGCGGATCTTGTCCCCGCGCTCCGGGGCCACTACCTGGCCCCTCACCCGGGCGCCGTCGACGGTCGGCTGGCCGACCCGCAGGGTGTCGCCCTGGCTGACAAGCATCACCCGCTCGAAGACAACGGCGTCGCCCTGACTGAGGTCCGGCGCGGTCCGCTCCACCAGCAGCTCGTCGCCCGGGCTCACCCGGTACTGCTTGCCGCCGTGCTCCACGATCGCGTAATCGGTCATTCCACACCTCTCCCTCGCACAAAGGGGCCGTACTTGTACCAGACAGGGCACTTGCTGTCAAC
>JALOKS010000274.1 GCA_025456385.1 Thermoanaerobaculales bacterium
ACCGCCGCCGGAGCGACGCCCTCGGGGACCACGATCTCGAGCAGCGGCATCTTCGGCACCGGGGAGAAGTAGTGCATGCCGAGCACCCGTTCGGGGTGCCTGGCGCCGGCCGCGATCTCGCGGATCGGCAGCGCCGAGGTGTTCGAGGCGAAGACCGCCTCCGGGTCGAGAAGCGCCTCGACGTCGGCGAGCACCCGCCGCTTGAGCTCGAGGTCCTCGAAGACCGCCTCGACCACCAGGTCGGCGCCGCGCAGCTCGCCGAGCTCGGTCGCCAGCAGCAGCGCCGAGCGCCGGCGGTCGGCCTCGGCCGCGCGGATCGCACCGGAGCGGAGCTGGCTCTTCAAGCCGTCGTCGACGGTCCGCGCCGCGCGGCCGAGCACCTCCTCGGAGATGTCGCGCACGACCACCGGGCAGAGACCGAGGGAGACCGAGGCGACGCCGGCGCCCATGAAGCCGCCGCCGAGGACGCCGAGGCGCCGGACCGGGCGCGGGGAGGCGCCGGGCGGCGCCTTCTTGGCCTCGTTCATGGCGTGGAAGAGGCGCACCAGGTTGCGGCTCACCGGGGTCACGGCGAGCCTGCCGAAGTACTCGCTCTCCTTCGCGAGGCCGGCGAGCCGCCCCCGCCTGAGGCCGGTCTCGACGCAGTCGAGGATCGCGGGCGGCGCCGGGTAGAGGCCGCGCGTCTGCCGCGCCACCTGCTGCCGTGCCTTGCGCAGCACCACGGCCCGGCCCGGCGCGCTCGCCATGACGCGCTCGACGAGTCCCTTCGTGCGGACCGGACGCTTCAGCGTGCCGTCGGCGAGCGCCAAAGCGGCCCGGACGCCCGTTTCGGCGATGCCGCCGGGGGTGGTCACGGCGTCGACGAGGCCCATCTTCTTCGCGCGCCGCGCCCGCACCCGCTTGCCGGTGAGCAGCAGCGGCAGCGCCGCGACGAGGCCGACCCGCTCGACAACCCGCTGGGTGCCGCCGCCCGCGGGCAGCAGGCCGAGCATGACCTCGGACTGCGCGAGCACCGTCCTCGGGTCGTCGGAGGCGATGATGTAGTGGCAGGCGAGCGCCACCTCGAGTCCGCCGCCGAGGGCGGCACCGTGGACCGCCGCCACCACCGGCTTGGCCGCGGTGTGGATGCGCTCGAGGAGGGCGTTGCCGTCGCGCGACAGCGCGCTGATCTCGGCCTCGCCGAGGCCTTCGATGACCTCGAGGTCGGCGCCGGCGACGAAGGTGTCGGGCTTCGCCGAGGCGACGACGAGCGCGCGCACCGCGGGATCGTCGAGCAGAGGCGCCACCTTGGCGTTGAACTCCGCCACCGCCGCCGGTGACAGCGTGTTGACGGGCTTCGAGTCGTGGTCGAGCCAGACGATCACCACTCCGTCCTCGCCGCGCTCGAGCCGTATCATGGCCATGGGAAGCCCTCCTGATTGCCAGCTCTCACTGGTCTTTTTTCGGCCGGGGATTTTCCTTCCAGACGTCGCCGAGTGGACGGGCGCTGCCGGAAAATCCCCGGCCGAAAAAAGAAAATGGGCATCACAGCCGCTCGAAGACCAAGCCGATCCCGATCGCGCCCGCAGCACACGCAGCGACCAGGCCGAAGCGGGCCTTCTCCGCCTGCATGCGGTGGCAGCAGGTGGTGATGAGGCGCGCGCCGGTGGCCCCGAAGGGGTGGCCAACCGACAACGAGCCGCCCCAGGCGTTGAGGCGCCCGCGGTCGACCGCACCCAGGGCCCGGTCGCGGCCGAGGCGCCCGCGGCAGAAGCGCTCGTCCTCGAGCAGCTCGAGCACCGCCAGCACCTGCGCGGCGAAGGCCTCGTGGAGCTCGACCACCTCGACCTCGTCGAGGCCGAGCCCGGCCGCGTCCAGCGCCGCCGGCACCGTCATGGCCGGGCCGAGGAGGAGCTCCTCCAAGGGGTCGAGGGCGGCCACCGCCGCGCCCTTGAGGGCCGCGATCGGCGCGAGCCCGAGGCGGGCCGCCGCCTCCTCCGAGGCGAGCAGCACCGCCGCGCCGCCGTCGGTGAGGTAGGACGAGTTACCGGCGGTGATGGTGCCGAAGCGGCGGTCGAAGGCGGGCCTGAGGCTCGCCAGCTTGTCGGGGCTCGAGTCGCCGCGGACGCCGTTGTCGACGGTGACCGCACGGTAGCGGGGCGGCGGGTAGACCGGCACGATCTGGCGAGCGAGGCGGCCGTCGGCGGTCGCCGCGGCGGCGCGCTGGTGGGACACCAGGGCGTACTCGTCCTGGGCGGCGCGGCTGATGCCGAGGCGCTTGGCGAGACGCTCGCCGTTCTCCCCCATCACCTCGCCGGTCGAGAACTCGGCGAGCGCCACCGGCTCGGGCAGCAGGTCCTTGAGGCCGAGGCCCCTGAGCAGCTTGAGGTAGCCGGCCGCACCGCGGGCCTTCTGGGCGGCGATCAGGCGCTTGCGCACCGAGCGCCGGTAGCGGATCGGGGCGTCGGACAGGGTCTCGGCGCCGGCCGCGATCGCCACCTCGGCGGCGCCGGTCGCTATCGCCCGCGCGCAGTCGAGGAAGCTCTGGAGCGAGGACACGCAGGCCACGGTGCAGGTGTGGGCCGGGCAGCTCGCGGGCAGCTGCGTGCCGAGAACCACCTCGCGCCCGAGGTTCGAGGTGGCGGGGTCGGCGATCACCGTCCCCATCACCAGGAGGTCGACCGCCGCCGGGTCGACCCGCGTCCGGTGCAGGAGCCCGGACACCGCCAGGCGCCCGAGATCGTAGGCGCGCAGGTCCGAGAAGTCGGTCCCCGAGCGGCAGAAGGGTGTGCGGCACCCGTCGATGACGACGACCCGGCGCGAGGATGGCGTGTCCGGCATGGGAGCTCCTCGACACGGTGATAGCAGAACCAGCGCGGCCGCGCCACCGGCGGCGGCGTTTGAACGTTGCACGTTTGAACGTTCAAACGTTTGCCCGGATCAGCCTCTGTTGTTTTGGTACCATCCACAACCTGCGGCGCACGACGCCGTACCACCCTCCGGGAGGACCACCATGATGCGCCACCGCTTCGCGACCGCCCTGCTCGCCACCCTGCTGACCGCCGCCGTCGGCGCCGCCGCGGACGACGACCCCTACCTCTGGTTGGAGGAGGTCGAGGGCGAGAGGGCGCTCGCCTGGGCGCAGGTGAAGAGCGTCGCCGACACCGCCGAAATCGAGGCGGTCCCGGAGTTCGCCCCGATCCACGCCCGGTTGCTCGAGATCTACACCTCCCGCGACCGGATCCCGACCCCCGACATCATGGGCCCCTGGGTCTACAACTTCTGGCTCGACGCCGAGCACGTCCGCGGCATCTGGCGCCGCACCTTCCTCTCCGAGTTCGCCAAGGAATCGCCGTCCTGGGACGTGGTGCTCGACCTCGACGCGCTCGCCGCGGCCGAGGGCGAGAACTGGGTCTGGAAGGGGGCCGACTGCCTCGAGCCCGAGCACCGGCGCTGCATGATCTCGCTGTCGCGCGGCGGCGCCGACGCCACCGTCGAGCGCGAGTTCGACACCGTCACCAAGACCTTCGTCGACGGCGGCTTCGTCCTCCCCGAGGCCAAACAGCAGATCGACTGGCGGGACGAGAGCACGCTCTGGGTCGGCACCGACTTCGGCGAGGGCTCGCTGACGGCCTCCGGCTACGCCCGGATCGCCAAGATGTGGCGCCGCGGCACGCCCCTCGCCGAGGCGGTCACCGTCTTCGAGGGCTCGGTCGACGACGTCTTCATCATCGCGTCCTCCGAGCACACCCCGGAGGGGCGCTACGACCTCGTGACCGTCATCCCGGAGTTCTTCCGCGGCACCACCTCCCTGCGCCTCGGCGAGCGCCTGGTCAAGCTCGAGCTCCCCGACGACGCGAACCTGCTCGGCATCTTCAAGGACCGGCTTCTGTTCAGCCTGCGCAGCGACTGGGCCGTCGGCGGCGCGACCTACCCGCAGGGCGCCCTGCTCGCGATCGACCTCGACGACTTTCTCGCCGGCCGGCGGAGCTTCGACATCCTGTTCGCGCCCTCCGAGCGGGTGTCTCTCGACGAGGTCGCGTCGACCGCCAACCACGTCCTGATCACGACCCTCGACAACGTCCGCAGCCGCCTCTTCCGTTTGACTCCCGGCGCGAGCGGCTGGTCCCAGGAGGAGATCGTA
>JALOKS010000275.1 GCA_025456385.1 Thermoanaerobaculales bacterium
CCCGCAGGATCTGTTCGGAAAGTTTCCGAGTGACTCATCTCACGTCATCTCTTCCCCTTTCCCCGAGCTTTGCTCGGCGCACGCCACGTTCACCATTGTTACATTGTCAATGTCGGCCGGAGTGTGATGCGTCGAGGAGGTTGCATGGGTGCCAGCCTTCAGAACCTCAAAAGCTGCAAATCGGGTGCCGGGTTTTCGAACCTTAGAATGTCCCCCAATCGGCAACTTCCCAAGGTCCTCAGGCCTGGCACCTCTCCCGACCTTCACCCGTACACCAGCGTGCCCGGGTCGTGCTCGTTCATCTTGACGGTCCGCTGGTAGCGGAAGCCGAGGCTCTCGAGCAACCCGATCGAGGCGAGGTTGTGCGGCGCGGTGAGGGCGACGATCTCGTCGACGCCGAGCTCGGTCCGGGCGTAGCCGATCACCGCGAGCGCCGCCTCGGTGGCGTAGCCCTGACGCCAGTAGGGCGGGAGGAAGGCGCAGCCGACATCGGTCAGCTCGAGGTTCGCCCGGCGGAGGATGCCGCACACCCCGAGGGCCGCGCCGTCCCGCTTGCGCTCGACCAGGAGCTGGCCGAAGCCGGGCGGCTGCCCGGCCGCCCACGGGCCGGACAGGATGAAGCGGCGGGCGTCCTCGAGGTCGCGCACCCCCTTGTCGCCGATGTTGGCGAGGAAGGCGGGGTCGGTGACCAGCTCGAGGACGAAGGCGGCGTCGTCGACGGTGAGCCGGCGCAGCCGCAGGCGCTCCGTCTCGAGGATCACGACGACCCGGCCTCGAGCTTGGCGCGGATCGCCGCGCGGCGCTCGAGGCTCGCCGCCGGCCACTCCTCGCCCGTCCGGTAGTACTCCTCGAACACCCGCGCGCCCTCGGGCAGCGCCACCCACGGCAGCCTGGTCGAGGTGAAGATGTGGACATCCGGCGGCAGCCGGCCCGGCTCGAGCAAGGTGCCGACGCGGATGAAGCGCACCAGCGCCCCCGATCCGGCGTAGTTGCTCCACACCGCGACCTTACAGACCGGGCACCGGCTGATCCGCTGGCCCTTGCCGCTCGCCGACGGCGTGTCGACGACCTCGACCTCCCCGGCGAGGAGCTCGACCCGGTCGGCCTCGATCATCGCGTTGAGGGCGAAGGCCGAGCCGGTCTCGCGCTGGCACCAAGTGCAGTGGCAGCAGTGGACGAACATCGGGTCTGAGAGCATCCGGTAGCGGATCTGGCCGCAGGTGCAGCGGCCTTCGTGGACGGGCTGGTCGGCGCCTGCCATGGTGACCTCCTCGAGCCCCGGTGATGACGAGTGTCGCACACCGCGACCGCGGAGGGCGTTGGGGGGATGAGGGCTTGAGAGCTTGAGGGCTTGAGGGCTTGAGGGCTTGAGGGCTTGCAGCGGCTGCACTGCTGCCGCTGCCGGCGGGCCGTGAGCGGCCCGCCTACGCAATCCGGAGGACTCTTGTCGCTGGCGCTGCCGGTGCGATCGGGCACGGACGCGGACTCGGACGCGGTGTCTGCCGCTGACGGTGGTGCGGTCACCTCCGCGGCTCGGGCTCGTCGACCGAGAGGTGGGCGAGCTCGTGGGCGTGGGCCTCCCAGTTGCGGCCGTCGAAGGCCCGGACCCGGACCGAGGCGATGGTCGCCGGGTCGAGGCAGCGGACGTTGACGCTGAACCCGTCGGGGTTGGAGCGCGGAACGTAGAAGGACTTGATGCCGCAGGTCCGGCAGAAGAGGTGCTTGGCGACCCCGGTGTTGAAGGTGTAGGTCGCGAGCGCCCCCTCGCCCCGGACCAGCCGGAAGCGGCTCGCCGGGACGATCAGGTGGAGGTAGGCGGTCATCGAGCAGATCGAGCAGTTGCAGAGGTCGGCCTCGAGCTAGCGGACCGCTCCGCAGTGGCAGCCGCCGGTGTGGGTGACCATGATGGGACCTCCCTGGCGGATTCTACGCCGCCGAGCCGGGCCGTTTGGCGGGGCTCACCGGGGAGCGCCGACGCTGCTACGATGCTCCGCGATGCACGACGACCCCACGATCGGCGACGTCCGGGCGGCGGCGGAGCGGATCGCGCCCCACATCCACCGGACCCCGGTCGCGACCTGCGCCGCGATCGACCACATCGCCGGCGCGGCGCTCCACTTCAAGTGCGAGCACCTCCAGAAGGTCGGCGCCTTCAAGGCGCGCGGGGCGACCAACGCGGTCTTCTCGCTCGCCGAGGACCAGGCGGCCCACGGCGTCTGCACCCACTCGTCGGGCAACCACGCCGCGGCCCTCGCCCGGGCGGCGGCGCTGCGCGGGATCCCGGCCCACATCGTGATGCCGTCGACGGCGCCGCCGGTCAAGCGGGCCGCGGTCGCCGGCTACGGCGCGGCGATCACCGGGTGCGAGCCGACCCTGGAGGCCCGGGAAGCGACGCTGGCCCGCGTGCAGGAGGCGACCGGCGCGATCTTCATCCACCCCTACGACGACCCGCGGGTGATCGCCGGGCAGGGGACCGCCGCCCTCGAGCTGCTCGAGCAGGCGCCCGGGCTCGAGGTCGTGCTCGTCCCGGTGGGGGGCGGCGGGCTGGCCAGCGGCACGACGATCGCGGTTCGCGCCGCGAGCCCGGAGACCGAGGTCTGGGGGGCCGAGCCGGCCGGCGCCGACGATGCCTTCCGGTCCTTGCGCGACGGCCGGCGCTACCCCTCGGTCGATCCGAGGACGGTGGCCGACGGGCTGCGGACCGCGCTCTCCGACCGGACCTTCCGGATCCTCTCGGGAGGGCTCGCCGGGATCGTCACGGTCGACGAGCCGACGATCATCCGCGCCATGCGGCTGCTCTGGGAGCGGGCCAAGCTGCTCGTCGAGCCGTCGGCGGCGGTGCCGCTCGCCGCGCTGCTCGCCGAGCCGGGGCGCTTCCACGGTCGGCGGGTTGGGATCATCCTGTCCGGCGGCAACGTCGATCTCGACCGCCTGCCCTGGTGAGCCGCCGGCGGCCGGTCAGCGGTGGCGGGCGATGCGCCGCGCCGCCCGCCGGCAGGCCTCGCCGAGGAAGCCGACATCGCCCTCGCCGTGGGTCGTCGCCGCGGCGCCGTGGGCGAGCACCAGGTTGACGTCCTCGACGAGCAGCGCGAGGGCGAGCACGTCGTGGCGGAGCGCGACATCGCAGCGCGCCGGGTCGAACACCGCGTCCGGGGTCGCCAGCGAGGTCTCGGGGTGGTGCGGGAAGTGGACGGTGACCAGCGAGCTGCCGCAGTCGAGCTCGTCGACCGCGCCGGTGCAGCGGGCGAGGATCCCGGCCTCGGCGAAGGCGTCCTCGACCGCCGAACGCATCGCCGCGCCGAGGGCGCCGAGCCGCGGGTAGATCTCGCCGGCGTGCGCCTCGACGTGTCCGAGGAAGACCCGGGCGGCGAGCATCGACGCCGGGTGGGCCGAGTAGGTGCCGCCCGAGAAGGCGACCCGGCGGCCCTTCGCGCGTCCGGCCTCGGCCATGACGTCGGCGCGGCCGGCCACCGCGGCGACCGGCATCCCGCCGCCGAGCGCCTTGCCATAGATCGCCAGATCGGGCTCGACGCCGTGCAGCGCGCCGAGACCGCCGGGGTGGAAGCGGAAGCCGGTGATCATCTCGTCGAGGATGAGCAGCGCGCCGTGCCGGGTGCACAGCTCGCGGGCGAGGCGGAGGTACTCGCCGGTGGCGGCGATCGTCCCGCCGGCGCCGAGCATCGGCTCGAGGATCAGGCAGGCGAGGTCGTCGCCGACCGCGGCGATGTCGTCGGCCAGGCGCTGCGGGTCGTTGTAACGGGTCACCGCGATCCGGTCGGTGAGCGCCGTCGGCAGCCCGGTCGAGTCGACGCCGCCGAAGCCGACCCCGCCATCGCGGTAGGCGACCCCTTTGAGGAGCATCGGCTGGGCGCCGTGCCAGCCGCCGCCCGCCTTCATCACCGTGCTGCGTCCGGTGAACGAGCGCGCGAGGAGCACCGAGTACATCGTCGACAGGGTGCCGCTCGTCGTGAAGCGGACCCGCTCGGCCCCGGTCAGCCGGCAGACCAGGGCGGCGAGCTCGACCTGGAGGGCGTCGACCAGCCCGCTCTGGGCGCCGAAGCCCGAGGCGAAGGCGCGGGCGAGCTCGTCCCCGACGACCTCGGGGTTGTGGCCGAGGAGGTTGGCGAGGTGGCCCTGCCAGAGGTCGAGGATGCGGTGGCCGTCCTCGTCGGCGATCCAGCCGCCGTGCGCCTCGGTGATGCGCGGCGGGAAGGGGTCGAGCAGGCGCAGCGTGTGGCTGCCGCCGTCGATCATGAACCGGCAGGCCTCGGCGTGAATCGCCGCCGAGCGCGGCGACCGCCGCCGGTGCTCGTCGGCGAGGTCGGTGAGGAGTGCGGAGTAGTCGTGCGTCGTCATCGGGTCACAGCGCCTTGGCGTGCTCGGCGAGGGCGCGGGCGATGACCAGCCGCTGGACCTCCGAGGTGCCCTCGTAGATCGTCACCACCCGGGCGTCGCGGAAGTAGCGCTCGACCGGGTACTCCGACGAGAA
This sequence comes from Thermoanaerobaculales bacterium, assembly GCA_025456385.1. GTDB lineage: Bacteria > Acidobacteriota > Thermoanaerobaculia > Thermoanaerobaculales > Sulfomarinibacteraceae > Sulfomarinibacter. Next base: position 4,490 of record JALOKS010000275.1, read on the forward strand.
GCCGTAGCCGCCGTGGATCTGGATCGCCCGGCTCGCCACCCGGTTGCACATCTCCGAGGCGAAGAGCTTGGCGGCGGCCGACTCGCGGGAGTGGCGGCCGGGCTGCGAGGCGGCCCACGCGGCCCGCCACATCAGCCCGCGCGCCGCCTCGATCTCGACGTCCATGTCGGCGAGGGCGAAGGCGATCGCCTGGTGCTCGATGATCGGCTTGCCGAACTGCTTGCGGTCGCGGGCATAGCGCAGCGACTCCTCGAGAGCCGCGGTGGCGATGCCCACCGACTGGGCGGCGATCCCGAGCCGGCTGTGGTCGAGGGTGGCGAGGGCGATCCTGAAGCCCTGACCCTCGGCGCCGAGCATCGCCGTCTTCGCCACCCGGGCGCCGTCGAGGGTCACCATGCAGGTGGTCGACGAGCGCAGCCCCATCTTCTCCTCCGGCGGGTCGAAGACGACGCCGTCCTGGTCGGCGTCGAGGACGAAGGCCGAGATGCCCCTCGTCCCGAGGGCCGGATCGACGGTGGCGAGGCAGACGAAGAACCGCCCGACCCCGCCGTTGGTGATCCACGCCTTGGCCCCGTCGAGCCGCCAGTGATCGCCCTCGTCGCGGTAGCGCGTCCGCAGGCTCGCGGCGTCGGAGCCGGCATCGGGCTCGGTGAGCATGAAGCCGCCGAGCCGCTCGCCCGAGGCGAGCTGGGGCAGGAGCTCGGCCTTCAGAGCCTCGCTGCCGAAGGTCATGATCGGCCAGCAGCACACCGAGTTGGTCACCGTCATGCCGACCGCCACCGCCGCGTCGACCCGGGCCAGCTCCTCGACCGCGATGAGGTAGGACAGCAGGTCCATTCCCGCGCCGCCATAGGCCTCGGGGACCATCATCCCGAGCAGACCGAGCTCGCCCATCTCGGCGAAGAGCTCGTGGGGGAACTCGCCGCTGCGGTCGCGCGCCGCCGCCCCCGGACGCAGCCGTTGCTCGGCGAACGACCGCACCATGTCCCGGACCATCGTCTGCTGCTCGTCGAGGGAGAAGTCCATCCGCGCCTCCGCCGGAGTCGGCTCAGGGTACCTCAGCACCCCCCGCCGCGCACCGCCGCCCACCGGCCACTCTCCGGAGGAGCGCGCTCCCGAGCACCCGCACGCGTCGCCGGTGCGCCTGCGCGCTGCCAGCGACTGCCCGCGCTCCCGATCCCATTCCCTCTCCCTCTCCCGTTTCCGTTTTCGTTTCCGAAGTCAGCGGCACCTTCCGCGTCCGCGTCCGAGTCCGCGTCCGAGTCCGCGTCCGCGTCCGCGTCCGATGGCAGCGGCAGCGGCAGCGGCAGCGGCAGCGGCAGCGGCAGCGGCAGCGGCAGCGGCAGCGGCAGCGGCAGCGGCAGCGGCAGCGG
>JALOKS010000276.1 GCA_025456385.1 Thermoanaerobaculales bacterium
GCGGCGCCGGCCTCGCGGGCCCAGCGCAGCGAGCGGGAAACGCTCCGCAGCGTGGTCCCGAGGCCGCTCTCGCCGAGCACACGCTCGTGCACCCGACCCTGCGTCCGCTGCGCGACGGTGGCCAGCACCCCCAGAGCGAGCCGCGCCTCCCCAGCCGCCGCCCGCGCCTCGGCCGCCGACACCGCGGGCCGCGGCGCACGCAACACGGGTGCGAGCCACACCACGAGGGCGGCCGCCGCCGCGAGCGCCGCCGCGATCATCGCCGGCCGGGCGCGCATCAGGCTCCGCCGCTCGCGGCGAGGGCAGACGCCGGCCGCCGCCGCCGCGAGCGCCGCGCCGACCCGCGGCGGCGCCTCGAAGCGGGGCAGCGAACGCAGAGCCGCCCGAATCTCGCCCGCCCGCCGCCACTCCTCCCGGCAGGACGGGCAGCGCTCGAGGTGCGCCTGCAGCTCCGCGGCCGCCCCTGGATCCACCTCGGCGTCGAGCAGGGCCTCGAGCCGGTCTAGGACCTCCGCACAGTCAACACTGTCAGCAGGCCGCAGCACGTGCGTACTCCTCCTTGAGCTCCTCGCGGAGCTTGCGCCGCCCCCGGTGCAGGGTCACCCGCACGGTGTTGAGCGGCATCTCGAGTGCCGCCGCGATCTCGTCGTAGCTCAGGCCCTGGATCTCGCGCAGGATGACGACGCTGCGGGAGGGCTCCGCGAGCCCGCCCAGAGCGCGCAGGATCGCCCCCTGCAGCTCGCGGCCGCTCGCCACCGACTCCGGCCCGGGGCGGCAGTCGACCGGATCCGGCAGCGCGAGGCCTCCGAGGCGGGGCAGCAGGCGCTGGCGGCTGCGGCGCGCCCGCAGCCGATCGATGCAGCGGTTGCGGGCCACCCGCAGCAGCCAGGCCGGGAGGCGCTCCGGGGCAACCTCGTCGCCCCGCCGCCAGCACTGGAGCAGCGCCTCCTGGGTCACGTCCTCGGCCTCCTCACGGTCCCCGAGCAGGTAGACGGCAAGTGTGAAGACCCGGTTCCGCTGCTCCGCGATCACGGTCTCGACCGCCGCCTTCCTCATGCACTGATACCAACGGATCAGCGGCCCCGAAAGTTACAGGCTGCGCGCCGCCTGCCGCTCGTGGCGGCGCGGCGGCAGGCTGCGATACTATGAATGGAGGCGGTGGCCCTTGCACCGCCGCGGGCGAAAGGGCGGTCACCGTGAGCGGAGAGCCGGAGATCGGCGGCTACGAGGAGGAGCGAGCGCTCCTCAAGCGCTACCTGTCCGACGAGATCGCCCCCATGATCTTCGCCAACAACGCGGCCGAGATCCTCGACGCGCCGCCGCGCCTGATCGCGGTCGAGATCCAGTCCTGGATCGGCGACCAGGTCCGCGGCGCCAGCAACATGACGGTCGCCGACCTCCTCGCCCACGCCGCCACCAAGCTGCACCAGCTCGGCATTCTCGAGCTCGTGCCCCGCGACGACATCGCCCGCTCGCTCACCGGCCTGCGGCCGCTGCTGCTCCAGCTCTGCCCGGCCGAGCAGCGGCCGGGCTTCGAGCAGATGTTCTCCCACATCGAGAGGAGCACCGGCATCGGCAGCAGCAAGACCGAGGTGCTGCACCGCCAGGTGCCGGGCGGCGGCCAGGCACCTCCCGGCGCCGCCGCGGCCTACCCCGGCGCGGGCTCGGCCGCTCCGGGGCTGGGGGCCGCCGTCCTCGGCGCGGCCGCCGTCGACCCGGCGTCCCTGCGCCGCATCGACCTCCTGCTCGAGCGCCTGCAGCGCGTCGTCGCTCCGGGCGGCCCAGCCCCGGCGGGCGGCGAAGCGGGCGCCGTCGTCGCCCACGTCGTCGAGGAGGTCGCCACGCACGCGACCAGCTCGCACGAGCTGGAGGCGCGGCTCGCGGCCCTGCAGGGGCTGGGCATCGCCGGCCTCGGGGCGGGGCTCTTCGAGCGCCTCAGCCAGGGACTGCCGGACTGGGCGCCGCCGCCGCCGGAAAGCTTGGCCGGGGCCGAGCCGCCGGCGGTCGCGGCCCGCGCCATGCGCAAGGTCGTGCGGCTCGCCAAGGACCCCGCAGAGCTGCTGGCCCGCTTCAAGGAGCTGGTCGGCGTCGCGATCGAGGAGTTCAACCGCGGCGCCCTCGGCCGCTCGGTGACGATGTTCGACCTCGCCGGGCGCATGGTCGAGCAGGGCGACGTCGACTCCAACGGCGCGGCTGCCCAGATCGCCGACAGCCTCGGCGCCCTCGACCGCGGCCGCCTCGAGGCTCTCGCCGAGGACCCCGACAAGCGACTGCTCCTGCACCGCGTGATGCGCTTCTTCCCGGAGCTGCGGGCGGAGCGGCTGCTCGCGAGCCTGATCGAGGAGGAGGACCGTGAGCGCCGCCTGCAGACCCTCAAGCTCCTGCGCGCGCACGGGCAGGAGGCGCGGGTCGAGGCCGTGCACGCGCTCGACGAGTCCGTCAACGGCGCCACCCGCCGGCCCTGGCACGTCGAGCGCAACCTCCTCTACCTGATGCGGGCCATCTCCCCGGCCGGCGACGAAACCCTGGACCACGAGATCGACCTCCTCAACATGACCTCGGACCTGGCCGGGCCGCTGCCGGTCGTGCGCGAGAGCCTCGGCGCCCTCGTCCAGCTCAAGCACCCGCGGGCCTTCGCGATCCTGGCTGCGCGCGTCAGCCAGCTCGAGGATGCCCTCACCGCCACGACCTCGATCCCGCTCGACGCCAAGGAGACCCGCCTCCTCCTCAGCACCATCATCAAGCAGCTGTGCCAGTGCGGCACCAACGACGCCCTCGAGATCGTCATCGGCCACGGCCTCAAGGGCACGCCCCAGCTCGGCGACACCTATGCCCGCATGGCGCAGCTCGCGACCCAGGACCTCTCCGAGTATCCGGCCCAGCTCGCGCGCATCCTCGACGCCATCAACATCGAGCTGCCCAGGCGCTTCCTCGGCGTGTCCATCGGCGCCCAGCGCAAGGCGCTCATCCTCGACCAGCTGGTCACCGCCGTCTCCGGCACGCGCTCACCCGAGGTGCTGCGCCTCCTCGCCGACATCGTCAAGCGCTTCCCCGACCAGAGCTACGCCACCATCGCCCGCGACGCCCTCGCGAGGTCGGGGCGGCCGGCTGCCGAGAGCCCGGCGGTCGCCGAGGACTCGATCACCTTGAGCGGGGACCTCGCCCTCTTCGGACTGCCCAACCTCCTGCAGAACCTAGCCGACAACCGCCTCACCGGGGTGGTCACCCTGGCCGACGGCGCCGGCCGACCCACCGGCGCGATCGAGCTCGCCAACGGCCAGCTGGTCGCCGCCAAGGCCGGCCGCCTCGAGGGCGATGTCGCCGTCTACCAGCTGCTCGAGCAGCCGCTCGCGGGCCGCTTCCGCTTTCTCTCGAGCGAGGGCGAGACACCGGACCCGGTGCGGGCGCGCTCGGTCATGTCCCTGCTCATGGAGGGCATGCGGCGCTACGACGAGTTCAACCGCGCCCGCGCCCTGGTCGCGGACGACGCCCGCTTCAAACCGAGCGGCAAGAAGGCCAGCGACGTCAAGGAGGACGCCGACCCCAAGCTCGCCAAGGAGGTGTGGGGGCGGGCCGCCCGGGGGATGCCGCCGGCCGAGGTCGAGGGCGAGATCGCGATCGACTGCTTCCGCGTCCGCCGCCTCTACGAGCACTGGGTGACCGAGGGGTCTCTGGTTCCCGCGACGGGGAGCTGACCGGGAGGGGACCGGTAGAGTCGAGTTCGGAAGTCGGAATTCGGAATTTCCGGCCACCCACCCGAGGGACGTTCACCACCTCGTGCGCGGATTGCGGGAGAGCGGCTCCGTCCCGGTCGACTGGAGACGCGAGCTCACATCCATTCCGAATTCCGAATTCCGAATTCAAGGCGCTGCTCTTATGGTGTCACCACCAGCACCATCTCCTCCGGCACGAGGTAGGTCCGCGCGGCGCGCTGCAGCTGCTCCGGCGTCACCGCGGCGTAGGCCGCCTCGTCGACCGCGAGCGGCGAGCCCGCTCCTTCGAAGAGGGCGCGGCCGACCCGGTAGGCCCGCGCCGCGGCCGACAGGCCGCGCAGCATGCGGCTGCGGCGCTCGCGCGCGTTGAGCCGCTCGAGCTCGGCGAGGGGCAGG
>JALOKS010000042.1 GCA_025456385.1 Thermoanaerobaculales bacterium
CGAGTTGAGACGATGACGTGGCGTCTGCTCCACCCGCACACCTGATCGGGGCAGCACTCCCGAGCCCGGCCTGGCGCTGGCTCTGTCCACTGCAGCTGCCACTGTCTCCGGCCGCTGGCGCGGCCCCTGCACCTGCCACTGACCAGCGATCGCAGGTATCTGACCTCCGGTGCCCTTCCGTCCAAAAGTTGGAAATTCGAAATCCGCTCACACCGGGTTCGGCAGGTCGATGAACTCGACCTCGAGGCCGTGGCTGTCGGCGATCCAGCGGCCGAGGGCGCGGATGCCGAAGCGCTCGGTCGCGTAGTGCCCTGCCGCCACCCCGTCCTCGGCGGCCTGGTGCAGCACCCACTCGGTGGCCTCGCCGGTGACGAAGGCGTCGAGGCCGTCCGCGACCGCGCGGTGGAACTCGCGCTGGGCGCCCCCGGTCACGATCCCGACCGAGGCCACCATCTCGCCGCCGCCGGGAAACACCAGGGGCTGGCGCTCGCAGGCCTCGGCGATCGCGGCGAAGAACTCCTCCGCCTCGACCGGCTCCGGGAACACGCCGCACACTCCGGTCGGGGCGCCCGCGTGCTCGCCGAACGGCTCCAGCTCCTCGAGGCCGAGGCGGCGGGCGAGCTGCGCGGCGTTGCCCAGCTCGGGGTGGCGGTCGAGCGGCAGGTGGTAGGCGATGAGGGAGAGCCCGTGCTCGAGCAGGATCCGCAGGCGCTCCCGGTAGGAGCCGGTGATGCGCGGCGGCTCGGCGGTGTTCCAGAGGATGCCGTGGTGGACGAGAACCGCGTCCGCGCCGCGCGCGGCGGCGAGCTCGAAGAGCTCGCGCGAGGCCGAGACGCCGGTGACGAGCCGCCGCACCTCGGAGCGGCCCTCGACCTGGAGCCCGTTGGGGCAGTAGTCGGAGCCGCGCTCGGCGTCGAGCAGCTCGTCGAGCTCCGCCACCAGCCGGTGGAGGTCCATGCCTCATGGTAACCCGGCCGATCTCTTGACACGCCGCGGGTGTCGAATTATTGTAGCGAAGTTGCTACTCGTGTAGCATAAGGCGACCGGAGGAGGGGGCGATGACGATCACCTTCAAGGCGCTGCCGCAGCTCAGCCCGAGCGAGCTCGAGCTCATGAAGCTGCTGTGGGAGGCCGACGGTCTGAGCGCGCGTGAGGTCCACGAGCGCCTCAGCGGGCGCCTCGACTGGGCGTACTCGACCACCCGCACCACCCTCGAGCGCATGGTGCGGAAGGGCCTGGTGGCGAAGCGCGAGTTCCACGGCCTCCACCTCTACACGGCGTCGGTGTCGCGGGCCGCCGGGCTGGCTCGCCTGGTGCGCGACTTCGCTCGGCAGGTGGTGGGAAGCTCGCCGGCGCCGGTGGTGTCGCTGTTCGCCGCCAACGGCACGCTCGCTGAGGAGGAGGTCGCGGAGCTGCGGCGCCTGCTCGACGAGGCCGGGGAAGGGGAGGCCTGAATGGGCCACGACCCGGCTCAGCTGCTCGCTGCGTGGTCCGCCGTCCTGCTCCGGCAGAGCCTGTACGCGACGATCGTGTTCGCCGTCGTCGCGGCGCTCCTGCTGCTGCTCCGCCCCCGCGACCCCGGGCTCCGTGCGGCGTTGTGGGCCCTGGTGCTCCTGCGCCTGGTGCTGCCGCCCGGGATCGCTCATCCCTTCGCCCTCGGTGCCCTCAGCGGCCGGCTCGGCGCCGCGTGGGCTCCGGCTCAGGCCACGGGCCAGGCAGCCGGCGCCGACCTCCCCGCGACACCTGCCGCGGCACGCTCGGAGGCCGCGCCAGCCGGGGCCGGCGCGCCCACCTGGCAGTCGGCCCTCGGGGCCTGCTGGCTGCTCGGCGCCGCGGTTCTCGGGCTGGACCAGCTCCGGCGGCGCCGGCGGGTCCAGCGGGCGCTGGTCGAGGCCCGGAGCACGACCGACGGCGCGCTGCGCGAGCTCGCCGAAAGCTGGCGCCGGCGCCTGCGGGTCCGGCGCCCGGTGCGCCTGGTGTCGTCGGCTGCGCCGCTCGGCCCCTTCACGACCGGCGTGCTGCGGCCGGTCATCTTCCTGCCCGCGACCGTGGCCGGGGATCGCCGGGTGCGCGAGGCCGTGATCGCCCACGAGATGGCCCACGTGGCCCGCCTCGACGCCCTCTGGCTGGGGCTCCAGCAGCTGCTGCAGGTTGTCTACGCCTTCCACCCCCTGGTCCACCTCACCGCGGCCCGCCTCGTCGATGAGCGGGAGCGCCTGTGCGATGCGGCGGTCCTCGCTGCCGGCGGCATCGCACCCCGCGCCTACGCCGCGAGCCTGCTCGACGTCCTCGGGCGCGGGCTCGCCACCGTCGGCGCACCCACCCTCAGCGCTGACCAACGGAGGTTCAGCATGCGCCTGCACAGCATTCTCGGCTTCGAACCGGAGCGCCGGCCGCGGGCCGCGGCGGCGCTCGCCGCAGCGCTCGCCGTCGGCATCTTCGCCCTGCCGCTGGCGAGCGTCTCGCCGGCAGCCTCGGCCGGCGCGACGGTCGCTGTCCCGCCGCCGCCGGCCCCCGCCGCGGTGGTCGAGCTCGCTAACCCGGTGCCGGGCGGCAGGGTCAGCTGGGGCTGGGGGCCGGGCCGCGACCCCTTCGACGGCGCCGAGGTCTTCCACCGCGGCGTCGACGTCGCCGCCGCCGCCGGGACGCCGGTGCGCGCGCCGGCCTCGGGCACCGTCGCCGTCGCCGCCACCAGCTACGAGCCCTCACCGGCCTCGGGCACCGTGCTCGTCATCGACCACGGGAGCGGTCTGAGCACCTTCCTCGCGCACCTCGGGACGCTCGCGGTCGAGGAGGGCGAGGTTGTGGCGGCGGGGCAGGTGGTCGCGACCGTGGGCTCCACCGGGCGCTCGAGCGGACCGCACGTGCACCTCGAGGTGCACCGGGACGGCGAGCCGGTGGACCCCGCGGTCTTCGTGCGGGAGTGGAAGCGCCAGCGCGGCTGAAGGGGCGGCGACCCGGCCTCGCGGCGCGCCGCGAACCGGAGACGCCACGAAATGAAGGCGCGGCCACGCGGGTTGCCCGTGGGGGAGTGACGCCATGCTCAGGGACCCCGACGAGGTGCTCAGTTTCTGGTTCGGCGAGGGCGCCGACAGCGCGACCACCGCGAAGTCGCAGGCGGAGCTCTGGTGGGGCCGCAACCCGGCCACCGACGAGCTCCTGCAGGAGCGCTTCGGAGCGCCTGTGTCGGCGGCCGCGGCGGGGGTGCTCGACCACTGGACGGGCTCGCCGCGCGGTCGGCTCGCGCTGATCCTGCTCCTCGACCAGCTGCCGCGCGCGATCCACCGCGGCTCGCCGGCGGCCTACGCGACCGACGCCAAGGCACTCGACACGGCCCGGCGCGGCCTCGCCTCCGGCGCCGACCGCCTGCTGCGGCCGATCGAGCGGGTCTTCTTCTACCTGCCCTTCGAGCACTCCGAGCGGTTGCCCGACCAGGAGCACAGCTTCGAGCTCTTCCGCGGCCTCCTCGCCGCCGTGCCCGAGGGGCAGCGCGGTCCCTTCGCGACCTTTCTCGACTATGCCGAGCGCCATCGTGAGGTCATCGCCCGCTTCGGCCGCTTCCCGCACCGCAACGCGATCCTCGGCCGGGAGTCGACTGCGGAGGAGCTCGAGTTCCTGGCGGAGCCGGGATCGTCGTTCTGACCTTGAGCGTTGAACGATCGAGCACGCGCCCGAGGTGACGGCTATACTGACCCGGTGACGGAGACTGGGAAGGCGGCGGCGGTCTGCGCCTCCTGCGGCGGCACCGGCTGGGTCCTGAGCGAGCGGGACGGCGTCGAGCTGGTGCGGCGCTGCGGCTGCGCCGGGACCGAGGCGCGGGAGCGGCTGCTGCGCTCGGCAGGCATTCCGTCCCGCTACCGCCACTGCACGCTCGAGAGCTTCGAGCTCTGGAACCCCGAGGACCCGACCCTCGCCAAGGCGAGGCGCGAGGTCCAGAGCTTCGTCGACCTCTTCCCGGCCGGCGACAAGGGACTGCTCATCATGGGGCCGGTCGGCACCGGCAAGACCCACCTCGCCGTGGCGGCGCTGCAGCAGATCATGCGCGAAAAGACGCCGCCGGTGCGGGGCCGATTCGCGGACTTCACGTCACTGGTGCTCGAGATCCAGATGACCTTCGACGGCTCGGGCTCCAGCCGCGAGATTCTGTCGCCCCTGGTCGAGGCCGAGCTGCTGGTGCTCGACGAGCTCGGCGCTGGCAAGACCACGCCGTGGGTCATGGACCTCCTCTACTACCTCGTGAACACGCGCTACCTCGAGGGCCGGGTCACCATCTTCACCACCAACTTCTCGGACTTCCCGAAGGGCGCCGAGGAGTCGCTCACCGACCGCGTCTCGCAGCGCATCCGCTCGCGCCTGCACGAGATGTGCCGCCGGCTCGAGCTGCGCGGCCACGACTACCGCGCCGAGCGCCTCGCCTCCCGCGAGGGGGGCCTGAGGCTGTGAAGCGCGTCCTCGCGGCCCTCCTGCTCCTCGCTGCGGCCGGCTGTGCCGCCGCCCCGCGGGCGGTGGTCCTGACGGCACCGCAGACTCCGACGCCGGAGCCGACCCCGACGCCGGCGCCGTCCGCCGCCGCCACGGCCGTGCCGACGAGGGCCCCGACGGTGCCGCCGCCCGCTGCCGTGCCGGCCGACGAGCTCGCGCCGCCGCTGCTGCGGGTGCTGCTGGTCCGCTCCGGAAGCCCGGTCGAGCTGCCGGAGCCGGGCCGCGCCTGGCGGGTCAGCGCGGGCGGACGCGCCCTCTGGATGTGGGGCCCTCTGTCCCTCGAGCTCGCCGCCGCGGCCGCCCGGTCGTGGCAGGTCGGCGCCTGGGCCGAGCCCGCCGCGGCCGAGGCGGCGGCTGCGACCCTGGGCCGGGCGCTCGGCGCGGCGGCGCGGATCGAGCGCGAGGTGACGGCGGCCGGCCTGACGCGGGTGCGGGTGCAGTGGCCGGCCGGCGAGCCGGCCGACCCCGGGCGACGGCTCGCGGAGCTCGGCTTTCCGGGCGCCTTCGCGACCGCTGCCCCCGGCGAGCTGCGGATCTCGAGCCCGTACGGCGCGTTCGCGCCGGGTACGGCCGAGGCGCTGCTCGAGCCGGCCGGCAGCTGGCCGCTGGCGGTCGGCGGCCGCAGCTACCGCGGGCGCCTGCGGGCGCGGGCCGTCGGCGCGGAGGTCCTCCTCATCAACGAGCTCAATCTCGAGAGCTACCTCGAAGGGGTGGTGCCGGTGGAGATGGGGCCCGCGCAGTTCCCCGAGCTCGAGGCCCTGAAGGCGCAGGCGGTGGCGGCCCGCACCTATGCGGTCGCCCACCTCGGCGACCACGCCGACGAGGGCTGGGATCTCTGTGCGACCCCGGCGTGCCAGGCCTACGGGGGGGCCGGCGCCGAGCACCCGCTGTCGAGCCGCGCGGTGCGCGAGACCGCGGGCCTGATCGCGACCTCCGCCGGCGCGCCGATCGACGCCATGTACAGCTCCACCTGCGGCGGGCACACCGAGGATGCCGCCCTGCTGTTCCCGGAGCGTGCTCAGCCCTACCTGCGTGGCGTGCCCTGCGCCTGGGAGCGTCCGCTGCGCCTCGTCGGGACCACCGCCGAGGGCCCCTGGATCTCGGCCACCGCCGGCGCGGCCGCGGTCGCGGCCGAGCTCCTCGGCGTGGCGCCGGACGCGGCGCCGGCGGCGGTGCTGGCGGCTCTCGCCGAGCGGCAGGGCGCCGCCGCAGGTCGGCGCGTGGCGCCCCCAGACCTCGACGCCTTCGCGGCCGCCCTGCTCGAGACGGCGGGGGTCGAGCTGCCGCCCGGCATCGTCCCGCCGGGCCCCGGCCTCGAGCGCCTGCTGTTCGCCGCCGACCTCTTCGGCGTCCCACTCGACCCGCCGCACGCCGGCACAGCCGGCGTGTGGCCGGCGGCGGCCGCGCTCGCCGTGCTCGAGCTCGGCGGCGAGCTGCGGCGCGACGAGGGCGAAGCGGTGCCGCGGCCGCGGGGGGCCGGCATCTTTCCGCGCCGCGCCGAGCACGGCGAGGACCTGCCGACGCCGCTGCCGCTGTGGGAGCGCTGGACCGGCGGATACCGGCGCCTCGCAGCCGCCACGGTGCTGCCGGGAACCCCGCTCGAGCGCCTGCGGGTCGGCGAACGGGTCGTCGCGCTCACCGTCCGCCGCTCGGGCGGCGCCGGCGAGGCGGACCGCCGCTCCGCGTGGCGGGAGTGGGTGCGCGAGCGGTCGTGGGACGAGCTCGCGGCGGCGCTCGACCTGCCGGGGCTCGAGAGTCTGGCGGTGACGCGGCGCTCGCCCTCGGGGAGGGTCGTCGGCCTGCAGGCGAGGGCGGCAGGCGGCGCGGTCAGGAACTGGAGCGGCTTTGAGGTGCGGCAGGCGCTGAGCCTGCCGGAAACGCTGTTTGCGATGCAGCCGCGCGAGGGCCCCGACGGCCGGAAGGTGATGCGCTTCGTCGGCCGCGGCTGGGGCCACGGCGTCGGCCTCTGCCAGCACGGGTCCTTCGGGCTCGCGCGCTCCGGGATGGGCTTCCGGCAGATTCTCGAGCACTACTACACTGGCATCCGGGTCGAAGCCTGGCAGCCGCCGCGGGGCGGCCGGCCGGTCGAATGACGGCAGAGGGAGGAGCGATGGATTTCGGCTTGAACCAGGACCAGCTCGCCATCCGCGACATGGTGCGCGACTTCGCGCGCCGGGAGATCGCCCCCCGTGCCGCGGAGTGGGACGAGGCGCAGCACTTTCCGCGCGAGCTCTTCAGCCGTCTCGGCGAGCTCGGCCTGTTGGGTGTGGTGATCCCCGATGACTGGGGCGGCGCGGGCCTCGGCTACGTCGAGTACGCGGCGGTTCTGGAGGAGATCGGAGCCGCCGACGGCGGCATCGGGCTCTCGGTCGCCGCCCACAACTCGCTGTGCACCAACCACCTCTACCTCTACGGCACGGACGAGCTCAAGCGCAGCTACCTGCCGCGCCTCGCCTCCGGCGAGTGGATCGGAGCCTGGGGCCTGACCGAGCCGCAGGCCGGCTCGGACGCGGGAGGCACTCGGACCACGGCGGTGCGCGACGGCGGCGAGTGGGTGCTCAACGGGTCGAAGAACTTCATCACCCACGCCTCCGTGGGCGACGCCGCGGTGGTCGTGGCGCGCACCTCGAAGGAGGGCGCACACCACGGCATCTCGGCCTTTTTCGTGCCCTTCGACCGCCCCGGGGTCTCGCCCGGCCGCAAGGAGAACAAGCTCGGCATGCGCGCCTCCGACACCTCGTCGCTGGTGCTCGAGGACTGCCGGGTGCCGGCCGACCACCTGCTCGGCGAGGAAGGGGAGGGCTTCATCCAGTCGATGCACGTGCTCGACGGCGGCCGGATCTCGATCGCGGCGCTTTCGGTCGGGATCGCGCGCGGCGCCCTCGACGCCGCGGTCGGCTACGCGGCCACCCGCGAGCAGTTCGGCAAGCCGATCGCTTCCTTCCAGCTCATCCGCGCCAAGCTCGCCGACATGGCGACTGCCGTCGACACCGCCCGGCTGCTGACCCAGCGCGCCGCGGCGATGAAGGACGCCGGCCTCGAGACCACGCGCGAGTCGTCGATGGCCAAGCTCCACGCCTCCGAGGTCGCGGTGGCGGTGTCCGAGGAGGCGGTGCAGATCCACGGCGGCTACGGCTACACCAAGGACTATCCGGTGGAGCGCGCCTGGCGCGATGCCAAGCTGTGCACGATCGGCGAAGGCACCTCCGAGATCCAGCGCATGGTGATCGCGCGCGAGGTCCTGAAGGCCGCGGAGGGCGCCTCGTGAGCTCGGCTCCGGTCCTCGACCACATCGGCATCGCGGTCGAGTCGATCGCGGCGGGCCGCGCCTTCTACGAGGCCCTCGGCCTCGAGGTGTCAGGGGAGGAGGAGGTCCCCGGGCAGGGGGTCCGGGTCGCCTTCCTGCCAGTCGGCGACGGACGCCTCGAGCTCCTCGAGCCCACGACGGAAACCTCTCCGATCGCCCGCCACCTCGCTCGGCGGGGCCCCGGCATGCACCACGTCTGCCTGCGGGTTGCGGACATCCGCGAGGCGATGCGGCGTCTCGCGGCGGCCGGCTGCGAGCTGCTCTCAGCGGAGCCGCAGCCCGGCGCCCACGGCTGCCTGGTGTGCTTCGTGCACCCGCGCTCGAGCGGCGGCGTCCTGATCGAGCTTTCGCAGCCGGCGCCCTCGATGAGGGACGAGTGACGGAACCTGCCGCCGATCTCGCCGCGGGTTCGCTGGTGGTCGTGCACTGCGGGACGCCGCGCGAAAAGGTGTGGGGCCTCATGCTGCGCCTCGACACCGTCGGCGTCGTCGTGCGCGGCCTCGACCTCGAGTCCGTCGAGGACTGGCTGCGCCAGGAGCGCTCCGGCGCCGAGCGGCTGATCGCGCCCGCCACCTTCTTCCTGCCCATGCACCGGGTGCAGCGCATCGATCTCGACGAGTCCACGCCGGCCGCGGCGAGCTTCGCCGAGCGCTTTGCGGCGGGCTGCGGGCGGGACGCCCGCGAAGCCCTGCTGGCGGGCGGCGGCGGAGCGAGGTGATGGCTCGGGTCGGGGCCGTCGCCGGGCTCGCCGCGGCACTCGGCCTGGCGGCCGCCGCCGCGACAGCTCAGTACCAGGGCCAGGTCGACGTCAATGCGGTGGTCGTGGCGGTGACGGTCCGCAACAGCTCCGGGCGGGTTGTCACCGGGGTCGACCCGAGCCGCTTCAAGCTCGCCATCGACGGCATGACGGTGCCGATCCAGGACCTCGAGCTCGAACGGGACCTGCCCATCAGCCTGTGCTTCATCCTCGACACCTCGGGCTCCATGGTCGGCCGCAAGCTCAGCGGCAGCGAGCAGCTCATCACCGCGTTTCTCGAGCACCGCAGGCCGGAGGACGAGCTCGCCCTGTGGACCTTCGGCAACGATCGCGTCATGGAGCGCTTTCCTTTCGGCATGGGCTGGTACCTGCTGCCGCGCGTCCTCGAGACCCTCAAGCCATGGAGCACGACCGCACTCTATGACATGGTGCTGCGGGTGCCGGAAGCCCTCGAGAAGGCGCGCCACCACCGGCGGGCGGCGGTCCTGCTCACGGACGGCGTCGACAACGCCTCCCGGATCGGCGCCGACGAGGCGACGGCGGTCGCGCGACGCCTGGACACGCCGATCTACGTGCTCGGGGTCGAGCCGCCGCCGGCGATCGCCACCATCTCCGGCCCTTCGTACGAGGAGATCCTGACCCTGATCGCCGACGCCTCGGGTGGGCACTACCGCCGCATTCCCGAGGCCGAGCTCATGCCGGAGGTGGTCGACGAGATGGTGGCCGAGCTGTCGTCGCGCTACATCCTCACCTTCGTGACGTCGGGAGTGGGGACCGCGAAGTGGCGCGAGATCACGGTCACCGTCGACGGCTACCAGGCCATCACCCGCGCGGGCTACACGGGGACCCTGCCCTGACCGGTGGTTCCGCGCGGCCCGGCTCCGCTGTGTACTACAATGAGAGCGTCAACCCGAAGGGTGCGACCTGCTGCCGAAACCAAGATCGTGGAGGTTTTCATGCGCAAGGCTCTTCTGCTGCTCGCAATCTGCATCGTGGCCGCGCCGGCCTGGGCCGGCGGCGGACTGAGCCTCTTCGGCTCCTACGCCCAGCTCAGCGAGGAGTCGGAGGCTGTCGGCTTCGGCGCCCGCCTGAGCTTCGGCAGCGACCGTTGGGTCGGCGACCTCAGCTGGACGTGGTACCCGAGCGAGGACTCGACCGCGACCGCCGCCGGCTACGAGGACAGCCTGCAGGTGATCCCTCTCGACCTCGGCGTCCGCCTCTTCTTCAACTCGTCGGGCTCGTTCGCGCCCTACGTCGGCGCCGGCGGCACCTTCTTCTACACGAACCTCGACGCCGGCAGCATCGACAAGGCCTACGGCGCCTACGGCGTGCTCGGCTTCAACCTCGGCCGGGGCAGCCTGAAGTTCTTCGCCGAGGGCATCTACCGCTGGGGCGAGACCGACGTCGCCTACTACGTTGGCGAGCAGGTGGTCGCGAGTTCGGAGTTCGACCTCGGCGGCTACGGAGCCAACGCGGGCATCGTGTTCTCGTTCTGAGCTAGCCGCCGGCCTCTGCCGCCTGCTCCTCGTCCACGACCACCACCGCGGTGCCGTAGGCGAGGAGCTCGGAAGCTCCCTGCATGAGCTCGGAGGTGGCGAAGCGGGTCATGATGATCGCGTTCGCGCCGAGCTCATGCGCCTCCTCGACCATCCGGTCGAGAGCCTGCTCACGGGACTCGGCCATCATCTTGGTGTACTCCGAGATCTCACCGCCCACGATGTTGCGCAGCACGGCCATCAGGTCGCGGCCGATGTGGCGGGCGCGAATGGTGTTGCCGCGCACCAGGCCGAGGGTGCGCACGATCCTCTTGCCCACGATGCGGTTGTCGGTGATGACGATCATTTCTGCACCTCGCGGTAGGGGTCCGTCCTGGCCGCCGCAAGGCGGTCCAGCGCCACCGAGATCAGGAGCAGTGCGAGGGCGCTCAGGCCGCCGAAGGCGAGCACCTTCTCGACCAGGCCGGCAGGCGAGATCCAGAGCTGCCACAGCCCGTAGACGGCGACCGCGGCCACCCACACCAGGCCCAGCACCCAGCCGGCGCCGCGGCTGAGCAGGCTCAGCCCGCTGCGCGGCCGCTCGTCCCACTGGCGGTCGTCGGGCGCGACGAACGCGGTCGACATCGTGGCCTCCCTCATGGTTCGCAGCTCGGCGAGCAGCGCGCGGCAGTGCGCGCAGTCCTCGACGTGAATGCGGACCTTCTGCTCGGCAGCCTGCGTCAGCTCGCCGTCGAGGTACCCTGAGACCAGGGCCTCGTCGAATGCGCGGGGGCAGCTTGCGCACATCTCACACCTCCCCTGTGCGGCGCTGCCTTTGCCGCACCAGTTCCTGGAGCCGGCGCCGCGCGCGGTGCAGGCGGGACATCACCGTGCCCCGCGGGATCTCGAGCGCGGCCGCGATCTCGGCGTAGGCGAGGCCCTGGTAGTCGCGCAGGACGAGGACCTCCCGATACTCGGACGGAAGCGCCTGCAGACATCGCCATGCCAGGGCCTGGAGCTGGCGGCGCGAGGCCAGCGCCTCGGGGTCGGGGCCCGGGTCGCTCGGCTCGAGGCGCAGCACGCCCTCGTCCGGCTCCAATGACTCGGTCCGCCGCACGCGCCGCCGGCGCGCCCGGTCGCGGACCAGGTTGCGCACGATGTGCAGCAGCCAGGGCCGAACCGGCCGTTCCGGATCGAAGCGGCCGAGCGACCGGAAGAAGCGCAGCATGGCGTCCTGCGCCACGTCGAGCGCGTCGTCCGGATGGCCGGTGAGCTGCAGCGCGAACAGGTAGGCCTGCTGCCGGCAGCTGCGGGCGAGCTCGTCGAGTGCCGACGTCTCGCCGCGCTGCGCGAGCACGACGGTCTGCGTCTCGCTCGGCAACGCCGCGGTTGCGGCGGCGGGCAGCGGCTGCGGATGGGTCATGGCAACGCCCACTCCCTCCCGTACGCGGCCGCCTGCCGCCGATTCCCGTGCCCGG
Source organism: Thermoanaerobaculales bacterium (assembly GCA_025456385.1). Taxonomy (GTDB): domain Bacteria; phylum Acidobacteriota; class Thermoanaerobaculia; order Thermoanaerobaculales; family Sulfomarinibacteraceae; genus Sulfomarinibacter. Next base: position 11,500 of record JALOKS010000042.1, read on the forward strand.
CCGGCGCGGGTCGAGCCGCCGGGGGCACCGGCCCCTCAGCGCAGGGCGGCGAGCGCCGCCTCGTAGTCGGGCTCGGTGGTGATCTCGCCGACGAGCTGGGCGTGAAGGACCCTGTCCTGCTCGTCGAGCACCACCACCGCCCGAGCGCAGAGGCCTGCCAGCGGCCCGTCGACGAGGAGCACGCCGTAGGCCCTGGCGAAGTCGCGGTCCCGCATCATCGACAGCGGCACGACGTTGGCGAGGCCCTCGGCCGAGCAGAAGCGGCCCTGGGCGAAGGGCAGATCGGCCGAGACCACCAGCACCACGGTGTTGTCGAGGGACGACGCGGCCTGGTTGAAGTGCCGCGCCGAGGCCGCGCAGACCGCGGTGTCGAGGCTGGGGACGATGTTGAGGACCTTGCGCCTGCCGGCCCAGGCCTCGAGCCCGACGTCGGCGAGACCGCCGGTGGTGAGTCGAAAGGCGGGTGCCGGGCTGCCCGGTGCGGGCAGCTCGCCGTTGGTGTGGACCACGTTTCCCTTGAGATGAGTGACTGCCATGGTGGCTCCCTTCCGTGTTCAGCTGGACCAGCGCTTCTCGAGCAGGGCGACGACCGCCTCGTAGCCCGCGGCGTCGGCGGCGTCGAAGTGGGCCGCACGGTGCGAGTCGACGTCGAGGACCCCGATCGGCCGGCCTCGAGCGTCGTGGATCGGCACCACGAGCTCGGACCGGCTCCGCTCGTCGCAGGGGATGTGGCCAGGAAACGAGTGCACGTCGGCCACGAGCTGCGTCGAGTCGGTGTCGATCGCCGCCCAGCAGACGCCGCGGTGCGCTTCGAGAACCTGGCAGGCCAGCGGCCCCTGGTAGGCGTCCACGACCAGATCGCCGTTCTTGAGGAAGTAGAAGCCGGTCCACGACACCCCGGGCAGCTTGTGGTGGAGGAGAGCGGCGGCGGTGGCGCAGTGGGCGGTGCGGTCGTCGCTCTTCGCGAGCAGCTCGCCGAGCTGC
>JALOKS010000277.1 GCA_025456385.1 Thermoanaerobaculales bacterium
ATGAAGGAGTCGGCGCGCGCCGCCTGGACCTACGCCAAGGCGCACGCCGAGGAGCTCTTCATCGCCAAGGACGCCTTCAAGCAGGACGTCCACATCCACGTCCCCGCGGGCGCCATCCCCAAGGACGGCCCGTCGGCCGGGGTGACCATGGCGACCGCCCTGGTGTCGGCGCTCGCCGGCAGGCCGGCGCGCAACGACGTCGCCATGACCGGCGAGATCACCCTCTCCGGCCGGGTGCTGCCGATCGGCGGCGTCAAGGAGAAGGTCCTCGGCGCGGTCCGCGCCGGCATCACGGCCGTCGTGCTGCCGAAGGCCAACGAGGCCGACCTCGAGGACCTGCCGGCGGAGGTGCGCGACAAGCTCAGCGTCCACCTCGTCGAGGAGCTCGGCGAGGCGCTCGCCCACACCCTGCGCGGGGGCGAGTTCCGCGAGGGCCGGCTCCAGTTCGCAGCCAGCGCGCCGAAGAAGAGGAGCCCCCCGCACCTGCAGAACTGAGGCCGCGCCCGCCGGCGGGCGGTGGCCCTCTCCTCCGTCCTGAGCGAACGGCGCGCCAGAGCCATGCCTCCGTCATCCTGAGCGAGGCCGCCCTGCGGCCGAGTCGAAGGACCCCGTGAAGTCTCCGGAGAGTGTCCCGTGCTCCGGTTTGCGATCTCGCGTCACGGGGTCCCTCGACTCGCTCCGGCGCTGCGCGCCGTCGCTCCCTCGGGATGACGGAGGGGGGCGGGAGCCCCGCTCGCTCGAACGGAGAAGGGCGGGCGCCCCGCTCGCCCGGGATGGCAGGCGCCGGGTTGTGCCGCCCGCGCGGCGGGAGGACAATACCGTCCTGCGCGCCCGCAGAGGGTGCGTGCGGAGGCGGCATGAGCATCGAGCGCAAGCTCCTCGACCTGGCGAACAGGCGCGAGCTCTCGCGGCGCGGCGGCGGCGAGGAGCGCCTCGCCAAGCAGCGCGCGCAGGGCAAGTACACGGCCCGTGAGCGGCTCGAGAGGATCCTCGACGAGGGCTCCTTCGAGGAGTTCGACGCCTTCGTCACCCACCGCTGCACCGACTTCGGCATGGACGCGGAGCACCCCCTGACCGACGGCGTCATCACCGGCCACGGCACCATCGGCGGGCGGCTGGTGTTCGTGTTCTCGCAGGACTTCACGGTCTACGGCGGCTCGCTCTCCAAGGCCTACGCCGAGAAGATCTGCAAGATCATGGACCTCGCGGTCGATGCCGGAGCGCCGATCATCGGCCTCAACGACTCCGGCGGCGCCCGCATCCAGGAGGGTGTCGACGCCCTCGCGGGTTACGCGGACATCTTCCTCAAGAACGTCCTCGCCTCGGGCCGGGTGCCGCAGATCTCGCTCGTCCTGGGCCCCTGCGCCGGTGGCGCGGTGTACTCGCCGGCGATCACCGACTTCGTCATGATGGTGCGCGGGACCTCGTACATGTTCCTGACCGGGCCGAAGGTCGTCAAGCAGGTCACGCGCGAGGAGGTGAGCGTCGAGGAGCTCGGCGGCGCCGAGGTCCACGCGGCGCGCAGCGGCGTCGCCCACCTCGTGGCCGAGAGCGAGGACGAGATCTTCGACCAGCTGCGCCGGCTGCTGTCCTTCCTGCCGCAGAACAGCGGTGCCAAACCGCCGGTGACGGCCACCGCCGACCCAACGGACCGCACCGACCCCGAGCTCAACTTCCTGCTCCCGGACAGCCCGAGCAAGCCCTACGACATGCGGGAGATCCTCCGCCGGGTGGTCGACGACGGGGACTTCTTCGAGCTCCACGCCGGCTTCGCGCCCAACCTCGTGGTCGGCTTCGCCCGCTTCAACGGCCGCCCGACCGGGATCGTCGCCAACCAGCCCCTCGCGCTCGCCGGGGTCCTCGACAACAACGCCTCCATCAAGGGCGCGCGCTTCGTCCGCTTCTGCGACGCCTTCAACATCCCGCTGGTCACCTTCGAGGACGTGCCGGGCTTCATGCCGGGCACCGCCCAGGAGTACGGCGGCATCATCCGCAACGGCGCCAAGCTGCTCTTCGCCTTCGCCGAGGCGACGGTTCCGAAGGTGACGGTGATCGTGCGCAAGGCCTACGGCGGAGCGTACTGCGTGATGAGCTCGAAGCACATCCGCGCCGACGTCAACTTCGCCTGGCCGACGGCCGAGATCGCCGTCATGGGGCCCGACGGCGCGATCGAGATCATCTACCGCAAGGAGCTGACCGCCGGGGGCGGCTCCGAGGAGACGGCCGAGCGCCTCAAGCAGGAGTACCGCGACCTCTTCGCGACGCCGTTCGCGGCCGCGCGCAAGGGCTACATCGACGACGTGATCGAGCCCGCCAACACCCGGCTCCGGATCATCAAGTCGCTCGAGATGCTGGCCGACAAGCGCCAGAAAAACCCCGAGATCAAGCACTCCAACATTCCCCTGTAAGGAGGCTCGGCCAGTGGAAACGGGAGACGCCCTCACGATCTCGATGCTCGGCATGGCGGTGGTCTTCGCCGGGCTCGCCCTCACGGCGCTCCTCGTGTTCATCGTCGCCCGGCTGCCGCAGCTGGCGGCGCGGCTGAGCGCACCGGCGCCGCCCCCGCGCGCGGTGCCCCCGGACGCGGAGAGCCGGAGCCCGGTCGACCCCACCGTGGTGGCGGTCATCGCGGCGGCGCTCGAGGTGGAGCGGCGCCTCCACCGGGCGGAGCTCGGGCGGCGGCTGACCATCGAGCCGAGCGCCTGAGCGCGGCGGGCGAGGGAGGGACATGAGCGAGTACGTTCTCAGAGTCAACGGCCGGGAGTACCGCGTCCGCATCGCGGAGATCACCCCGCAGCAGGCGCGGGTGGTGGTGGACGGCGTCGAGTACGCCGCCGACCTGGTGACGATCGCCCGCAGCGAGGCCCCGGCGGCTCCGTCCGCGCGGCCCGCGGCGCCCCGGCCCGGCCGGCCCGCCGCCACCCCCGCGGCGGCGCAGCCACCCGCCGGCAGCCACGGCAACGTCCGCGCCCCACTGCCCGGTCTCGTGCTCGAGGTCAAGGTCCGCGAGGGCGCCGTGGTCAAGGCGGGCGACCCCCTCGTCGTCCTCGAGGCGATGAAGATGGAAAACGTCGTGCAGGCGCCGCACAACGGCACGGTCCGCAAGCTCTTCGTGGCGGGTGGCGACAGTGTCGCCGAAGGCGACCCGTTGTTGGAGATGCTGCGGCCCGAGATGACCACGTTGTAGGTGTGTGATGGGCCTTCGATCTCCCCTCACACTGCGGAACGGGCGGCTCGTGACCGTCATCGGGCTCGTCGCCGCCGCGCTCGTCGCCCCCTGCCTCGCGGCGCCGCCGGCCGCCGCGGGCACGGACTTCGCCGTCCGCTTCGACCAGTCCGACTACATCGCGCTGCCGCTGGGCGCCGGCGACGGCCTCCGTCCCCACCGCCTCGAGCGCGGCGGCCCGGCGCTCCCCGCCTCCACCGGGAGCCTGCGCGACGCGAGCGGCGCCGTGCTCGGGCGCTTCACGGTGGTGGCCGTCGGTGAGGCGGAGAGCACCGCGCGCGTCGACGAGCTCGCCGCCGGGCTCTCGCCGGCCCAGGCGGATCACGCGGCGGTGGACGAGCCGGAGGTCCGGCACCTGAGCTTCCGCGTCCTCGAGCGGGGCCGCTTCTTCCGCGTCGACCGCGGGTGGGCGGAGCGCAGCGACTCGTTCCGCGAGGGCTCGAAGGGGGCGCTGCGCGACGAGGCCGGTCGGGTCGGCGCGCTCTTCACCATCGTCGCGGTCGACGAGCACGAGAGCCTCGGCCTCGTCACCGAGTACCTCCGCGGCTTCTCCAACCACCACCTGGTGCGCGGCGAGACGCGGAGCTACCTCGAGCAGGTGGTGGCGTCGACCGGCTTCGTCAACCTGACGCCCCTCAACGTCGTGATGTTCGCGGTGGGCGCCCTCTTCCTCTACCTCGGCGTCGCCAAGGAGTACGAGCCTCTGCTCCTGGTCCCCATCGGCTTCGGCATCCTCATCGGGAACATCCCGCTGCCGCCGCAGATCTTCAACGCGGTGTCGGTGTACATGGTCGACCCGGTGACGCATGAGTACGCGTTCAACACCACCACCAACAGCGTCATGGGCATGATCTACTTCGGGGTCCGAACCGGCCT
>JALOKS010000278.1 GCA_025456385.1 Thermoanaerobaculales bacterium
CTGGAGGCGGTCGACCGCGGCGCGTCGGAGCTGGTCGCGCTCGGCGAGGGTCTCGGCGAGCCGCAGCTCGCGCTCGGTGAGACGGCTGACGCGGGTCGCAGCCTCGACCAGCAGCCCCTCGTTCTCCTTGCGCTGGCGCTCGAAGTCGCGGATCTCGCGCTCGACCTCGGCGAGCTGGCGCTGGAGCTCCTCGACCTGGGCACCGAGTGTGTCGCGCAGGGTGTGATAGGTCTCGCGGGCCTGACGCAGGTCGCGGGCCGCGGCGTCCGCGGCCTCCTGGTGCTCGGCGCGGCGCTCGGCCAGCTCCACGAGCGCACGGCGCGTCTCATCGAGCCGCGCCAGGGCGTCCCAGTGCCGGCGCAGGCTCGGCCAGAAGCCCGCCCCCTGGCGCCCATAATCGGCCAGGGCCTCGGCGACCTCCGCGAGCTCGGCCGGGTCCACTGGGAGGTCGAGATCCACCGCCGCCTCGTCGCGCTCGCGCCGGCGCTCCCCGGCCGCGGTGCGTGCCAGGCGCAGGACCTCGGCCAGGTGCTCGACCTCGACGCGCTGGGCCGCGGCGCGGCGCATCAGGTCGCCGAGGCTCTGGTGGGCGGCGCGCAGGGGCTGATCATCGGGGGTCGACTGCCACTCCCGCTCCAGGACGTGGCGGCGTGCCTCGATCCCGGCGACAGTCTCCGCCAGGGCCGCGATCTGCCCATCCAGGTCGGCGATGAGCTCGGCGAGCTCGGCGAGCCGGCGCCTCCGGGCGGCCTCGCGGGCACCCGCCCCGAGGTAGCCGGCCTCGTGCTTGGCCCAGGCACCCTGCATCGGACCCAGGCGCCAGCGCCCGTCCGCGGCGATCCAGACCTCGTGCCCCTGCTCGCCCCAACCGATGGCCGCCAGCACCGCCGCCACCCGCTCGGGCGCGACCCGGGCGGCGAGCGGGTCGGAGGGGTCGATGGCCGCGTGAAGGACCTGATCAAGGGCCAATGTCGCAGGTCGCCCGGGGCTGAGGAGACGGTCCCAGGTGTACGGATCGCGAACCTCGCCCTCGGGATCGACCCAGGCGTCGAGGAGTCCGCTGGCCTCCAGCGCGGCCTCGACCGCAGCCCGGACCTCGGCGGGGACCTCGGCGCGGAAGTCGACCAGGCGCCAGAGCGGGGCGCCCGGGCGCTCGCGGCGTACCTCGGCCGCGCGGGTATGGGGCACCGGAGGGGCAGCGACCTCGCCCGCGTCCAGCCGGCGGCGCTCCTCGTCGAGGACCGTCCGCTCGGCCGCGCGGGCGGCGCGCTCCTGTTCGGCCCCGCCCTGGGCGAGGGCGAGGCGCTGCTGCGCCCCGGCGTAGGCGCGGCGCAGGGCCTCCGCGACGGGGTTGACGCCCTCCAGCGTTCGGCACCAGTCGTCGAGCTCCGCGAGCAGGGCCTCGGGGTCGGAGACGCGGAGCTCCGCGGCGACCTCCACAAAGCGGCGGACGGCCGCGACCAGGGCCTCGCCTTGCTCCGCGAGGTCGACCTCGGCGTTGGCCAGGGCCTCGGCCAGGCGCTCGGCCTCGTCGACAGCCCCCTGCCAGCGCTCCCGCGCCGACTCCTCGGCGCGCGTCGCCGCCTCCAGAGACCGGTTGAGGCCGCCGAGATGATCGAGCGCCGTGCCCCGGCGCCGCTCCAGGGCCTCGACCTGAGCGGCTGCCTCGCCGATCCGCGGGTCATCGCCGTCGGCGCGCCGCGGCCCGCCGTCCGGGAGGTCCAGGGCGGCCAGGGCCGCGCGGTGCGCCCGCTCGATGCGGGCAGCGGCCGCCGGTCTCGCCCAGCCGCCGGACAGGGCGATGACCGCCTCGGCCCCGGCGCGGGCGCCGCGCTCGCGCTCGGCGAGCCGGGCCTCCCCCTCGGCCTGATCGCGGAGCAGGCGCTCGCCGTCGCGCTCCAGGGCGGCGGCCTGACGCTCGCGCTCGTCGACCCGCTGGCGGGCGTCCTCCAGGCGGCGGGCGTCGCGCATGCCGGGGCCCTCGCGCAGGGTCTGGTCGCGGCGGCGGACCTGCTCCAGCTTGGCGTCGAGGAAGCGCTGACGCGTCTGCTCGCGCTCCTCGTCCTCGCGCGCGGTGGCGAGATCCGCCCGGGCCTCGGCGAGCTCGCCGCTGGTCTTGTCCCAGGCGCTCTGGGCCTTTCGCACGTCCGCCGAGCGCCGGCGCGCGGCGACTGCCGCGTAGCCGCGGTAGTGGTCGAGAAAGGCACCGACCGCGCGGCGCGCCTCGATCAGGGCAGCGAGCTCATCGCGTTCGGCCTCCAGATTGCGGAAGGCATCGGCGACGTCATTCAGCACCACCTGATCGACCGGCGGCAGGGCCTCGGTCAGGGCCGAGGACAGGGCGCCCTCATCGGGACGCTTGGAGAGCTGCGGCTGGCGGAGCTGGATGAGCAGATTGATCAGGGCCTGGTAGCGGGCGGCGCCGAGCTGGAACAGGGTCTCGTCGACCGCCTGGCGGTAGGGGCCGGGTTGAATGAAGAGCCGCCCGGCGGTGCCCAGGGCCTCCAGCAGGCGGTCGCGCGAAAGGGTGCGGCGGTGGGCATCGAGCAGGTGCAGGTCGGCGCGCACCCGCTGGGGGGTGACGAAGAACCAGCGCTCGGGCGCGCCCCGCCCGGCCACCGCGCGCAGGCCGCAGCCCAGGGTGCAGAACTCGGGCTCGCCGTCGTCCTTCAGGCGCGCGAGCTCCAACCAGACGTAGCCCTGGCGCTCGGGGTACTCGCCGCCGAGGAGCAGGTTCCACTCCATGCGCTTGGCCGGATCGCCGTCCGGCTCCACCCGCGAGGGCGTGATCTGGGCGTCGAGCAGGAACGGCAGGGTGAGCGCCAGGACCTTGGACTTGCCGGTGCCGTTGTTGCCGCGCAGCAGCAGGTTGCCGTCGCGGAAGCGAAACTCCTCGTCGTCGTAGTAGAAGATGTCGACCAGCCCGCAGCGCAGGGGCTGCCAGCGTGGGCGCTGGGGGAGCGGCAGCTCAGGCATCGCCGAGCGGGAGCACGGGGGCCTCTCCCGCCCCATCGGATATCCTCCCCGCGACCCGCGGCGGCGCCAGGGCGTAGCGCGCCACCGCCGGCCGGGGAAGGACACCCTCGGGGACGACCCGCGCGAGCCCCAGGGCCACCAGCCGCTGCGCGGCCTGGCGGCAGAGCGCGGGCTCGGCGCCGGGCTCGCGGGCGGCCTGCTTCCAGTAGCGCCCGTAGGTCTTGGCCCAGTCACGTAGATGGCCGTAGAGGCTCGACCAGGGCAGCGGGTAACCGGGCCCGTGAGTGGCCGCGCTCCGCGCCAGGAGGTCGGCAAGGAGCAGCGCGATATGGCCCTCGGTGCCCTCGGCCGGGATGGGCTCGTCGCTCAGCTCGCCCTCGGGGTCGACCATGGCGATGCCCTCCGCGCGGATCTCGGCGACGAGCCCGGTCGCCTCGTGGATGCGCGCGACGATGGCGTGTCGCTGGCTCGCGAGATAGGCCTGCTCCTCGGCGGATAGGTCGGCGAGGTAGACCACGGGGTCGTCGAGCAACCGTGCAGTGAGGCGCTGGCGCAGGGCCCGGTTGCGCGCCTCGGGGGTGTCGACGACGAAGCGTGCGGCGACCGCCGAGATCCGCTCACCGAGCCCGTCGGCGAGGGCCTCGACGCCCTCGACCAACGAGGGGCCCCGCCGGGTGATCAGCAGGGTGGCGAGGATGCGCCGGTTGACATCGTAGAGGACGTCGCGCTCGCCGCGGATGTAGGCGTCCTCGTCGCCCGCCACCCGGGCGAGCACGGCCAGATGAAGGAGCAGGCGCACCACGGCGACCAGGTCGCGGCGGTCGTCCTGGGTGCGCAGCTCGAATCGCAGTCCGGCGGCGGCGAGCTCGGGTGCCGCCGCCGCGGCGATCACCAGCTCCCCGATCCGGCCCAGGGTGACCTGACCGCCGCCCTTCTCAAGAGCAGCCAGGGCCAGGCAGAGGAGCGCATAACGGCGGCGCCCGAGCGGCGGATCGGCGGGTCTCGGGCCCGAGCGCGCGGCGCGCGTCCCATCGCCGCTGTCCGGCGGCTCCTTGGCGAGACGGACGAAGTCGGACTCGACCCGCAGCGCCCAGCCGGTCTCCCGCGCCAGCCAGTCGCGCAGCCA
>JALOKS010000279.1 GCA_025456385.1 Thermoanaerobaculales bacterium
GCCCGGCCGCCCACCCGGATGCGAGATACGAGGTCCGCCCATACGTCTGAACCACAGAGGCACCGAGATCACAGAGCAGCCACACAGGGAGATCATGACCTCGCAACAGGTGATCTCCGGAAGGTCCTGCTATGAGTCGGAGGACCCTCTGTGCGGCTCTGTGCCCTCCGTGCCTCTGTGGTTCAATTGATTCCTCGAATCGGTCGGTGTGAATCACCCGGAAGCGGCCGTACATCCACTGCGGCGAGCTGCCCGCTGCAGCGGCCGCTGCGTGCTGACCCTGCCGCTGCCCGCTGGGCCTCCTGCTGACGCTGTGACGTGGGCACGGACACGGAAACGGAGGCGGGCACGGAATTGAACCTCGATTGATCCACCGGATCCGGGGGAGTAGACTGGGCGCGCTTCGGGAGCGGGGAAGACGGTGCGAGTCCGTCGCGGTCCCGCCGCTGTGACCGGGGACGAAGGCCGAGGACGCCACTGTGATCGGCTGATCATGGGAAGGTTCGGCTGCTAGGACGATCCGGGAGCCAGAAGACCCGACCTGAGGCGCGCGGCGAGGCCCTCGCGGAACGGGGCCGTCGCGGCAGCGGACGACCGTGGATGATAAACGGCATCCCGGGCCCACGAGGGCCCGGGTTTTTGTTTGGAGGAAGATGCTCCGAGACCGGCACACCGTTCTGCTCGCGCTCGCCGTGGCGGTGGGCTGGGGCTGCGCCCCCCGTGCCCCGGACGGCCCCGAGCCGGCGTCTGCGCCGCCGCAGCGGGTCGTGTCGCTCGCGCCGAGCCTCACCGAGACCCTGTTCGCGCTCGGCCTCGGCGAGCGGGTGGTGGGGGTCACGCGCTACTGCGCGCACCCGCCGGAGGTCCGCCGCCTGCCGCAGGTCGGCGGCCACCTCGACCCGAGCTACGAGGCCATTGTCGCGCTCGAGCCCGACCTCGTGGTGCTGATCCCCTCGAGCGAGGCGAGCGGGCGGCTCCTGTCGGACCTCGGGGTGCCGGTGCTCGAGGTCGACCAGCACGACGTGGCGGCCGTGCTCGCGTCGGTGTCGGTCCTGGCTGAGGCATGCGGCGTCCCGGAGCGCGGCGCCGCGCTCCGCTCGGCGATGGAGGCTCGGCTCGCAGCGGTGGCGGCGGCGGTGGCGGGGCGGCCGCGGCCGCGGACGGTGGTCGTGGTCAGCCACGAGATCGGCGCCGGCGCCGTGCGCTCGGTGTGGGCGGCCGGACCGGACACCTTCTACGACGGCGTGCTGGAGCTCGCAGGCGGCGTCAACGCGGTGGCGGAGGGACTGGTCCAGTACCCCGAGCTGTCGCGCGAGGGGCTGGCCGCGCTCGACCCGGAGGTCGTGATCGACGTCGTCGCCGGGGTCGAGGAGCGCGGCCTCGATCTCGACTCGATCCGCGCCGGCTGGGGGGCGCTGGCCGAGCTGCAGGCAGTGCGCGGGGGGCGGGTGCGCGTGCTGGTGGGCGAGATGATGGTGGTGCCGGGGCCGCGCCTGCCGGAGATGGTCGCGGCGGTGGCGGGGGCGCTGCACCCCGAGCTCGAGGGGGGCTGAGGATGAGCGGCCCCATGCTCCGGGTCGAGGGCCTCAGCGTCCGCCTCGGCGGCGCCGAGGTGCTGCACGAGGTGTCGCTGACCGTCGAGCCGGGGACCTTCCTGGTCGTGATCGGGCCCAACGGCGCCGGCAAGTCCACCCTTTTGCGCTGCCTCGACGGCATCATCGAGCCGGCGGCGGGCCGTGTTCTGATCGACGGCCGGCCCCTCGTCGCGTTTCGCCGCCGCGAGCTGGCGCGGGTGCTCAGCTACGTGCCGCAGCCCGACGCCGCGGCGCTCGAGTTCACGGTGCGCGCCTTCGTGGAGATGGGGCGCTTCCCCCACCTCGGCGCCTGGGCCGCGCCGACCGCCGCCGACGTCGCCGCGGTTCGCGAGGCGATGGAGCTGACCGAAGTGGCCGGCCTCGCGGAGCGCGGCCTGGCGTCGCTCTCGGGCGGGGAGCGGCAGCGGGCCTCGATCGCGGCGGCTCTGGCCCAGGGCGGCTCGGTCCTCCTTCTCGACGAGCCGACGAGCTTCCTCGACTACCGGCACCAGCTGCAGGTCCTCGACCTCGTGGACCGCCTGCACCGCGATCGCGGGCTGACGGTGGTGGCGGTGACCCACGACCTCAACACGGCCGTGGCATCGGCGGACGCCGTCATCGCCCTCAAGGCGGGGCGGGTGGTCTTCGAGGGCCGGCCGGCCGAGCTGCTGCGCCACGAGGTGCTGGCGGCCATCTTCGACGCCGATTTCCGGCTCGTGCCCGGCGGCGAGCGCGGCCTGCCCCTCGTGCAGCCGGCGCGGAGCGGCTCGTGAGCCCCGCGCTCAAGCTCGCCCTGCTCGCAGCCGCAGCCGTGGCGGTGCTGGTCATGATGCCGTTGCTGGGTCAGATGGCGCTGCCGCTGTCGGTCCTAGTCGACCCCCGCGGCACCGATCCGGCGGCGCTCGTCTTCTGGCAGCTGCGGGTGCCGAGAGTCCTCGCGGCGTTCGTCGGCGGCGCCGGCCTGGCCCTCGGCGGCGCCGCCTTCCAGGCGGTGTTTCGCAATCCTCTCGCGACCCCCTACACCCTCGGTGTCGCCTCGGGCGCCTCCTTCGGGGTGGCGCTTGCGAGCCGCTCGGGGCTGGCGACGGTGGTGGCGGGGCTCTCCATGACCTCGGTGGCGGCCTTCGCCGGGGCGATGGCGGCGGTGGCTGTGGTGTGGGTGCTGACACGGCTGCGGCCCGGCCTCTCGTCGACGGTGCTGCTGCTCGCCGGCGTGGCGATGAACTTCTTCTTCTCGTCGCTGATCCTGTTCGTGCAGTACACAGCTTCGCTCGGCGACTCGTACCGCATCGTCCGCTGGCTGATGGGCGGCCTCGGTGCGGTCGACCTCGCGACCGTCGCCCACATGGCGCCCCTGGTGGTGGTCGGCGGCAGCGTGGTCGCCTGGCACGCGCGCGCCCTCGACCTGCTGACCACCGGCGCCGAGGTCGCGGCGAGCCGGGGCGTCGACGTCGTGCGGACCCGCACCGCGCTCTTCCTGGCCACCTCGATCATGATCGGCGGCGTGGTGGCGGCCTGCGGCCCGATCGGTTTCGTCGGCATGATGGCGCCCCACATCTGCCGGCTGCTGGTCGGCCCCGGCCATCGCGTGCTGCTGCCCGCCTCGGCGCTCTTCGGCGGCGCCTTCCTGGCCCTCTGCGACACGGCCGCGCGCACCGTGCTCGCTCCGGCCGAGCTGCCGGTCGGCGTGATCACCGCCTTCCTCGGCGCGCCGTTCTTTCTGTGGTTGCTGGTGAAGCGGGTCGGCCCCGACGCACGGAACTGAGCGATGTGCCGTAGAATCGCGAGGTGCGACGGCTGCTGAGCCCTGCTTCATGCGCCGCGGTCCTAACGGTCCTGGCGGCGTCGCTGCTCATGATCGGACCTCGGGCTCACGCGGCCGGCCCGCCGGCCTGGCCGACTCCGGTGGTGACGCCGACACCGGCACCCACGCCGGCGGATGACCCGACGGCCGCGCCCGCTCCCACGCCGGCGGATGACCCGGCGGCCGCGGCCGCACCCGCGCCGGCGGAGACCGAGGTCGGCGAGGACGGCGTGGGCGGTGACGCCGGCTTCCAGGCTCGGGACGGGGCTGGGGAGGATGCGGCGCCGGGCGAACAGCCTGCGAAGAAGGAGCAGGTGACCAACCCCGGCGACGTCGCCTTCACCGACTACCGCCCCTTCGATCTCGAGTCGCTCGAACCGCAGCCCTTCGACTCGAGGTGGAGAGGATTCGTGGCCGGCCTCCAGGGGCTGACCAGGTACAGCCTCTTCGACGGCGCGGTCAAGTTCCGACTCGGCGCCAGGGCCCAGGTCGACGCGACGGCAGGCGACGGCAGCGAGCTCTACGGCTCGTTCTACGGACCCATCGAAGCGGATCTCGGCTTTCGCCGTGGCGCCATCTTCGCCGTCGGCCGGGTCAAGGAGTTCAACTTCGAGTTCGCATTCGACTTCGGCGCCGACTGGGGGGTCGACAGCGCGTGGATCGAAGGCTCCAAGGGCGGGCTCGAGGTGTGGGGCCACTACCTGGGCAAGCTCCGG
>JALOKS010000280.1 GCA_025456385.1 Thermoanaerobaculales bacterium
TCGAGCGGAGCGGCCTGCCGAGGCCCTCACCGCGCTTCGAGGTCGAGGAGCTCCGGCGCGGCGGCTGGGAGCTCGTGCTCAAGGTCGCGCAGGAGGGCGAGCCCTACCGCTTCCTGACCCACCTCGAGGTCACCGCGGGCGGCAAGCGGACGCTGCACACGGTCGAGGTGTCAGGCGCCGGAGAGATCCGGCTCGCGCTCGAGGCGCGGCCGACCAGGGTGGTCTTCGACGCCCTGCACGAGGTGCCGGTCGCCCACCCGAGCTTCTACACCTGGGCCAACATCATCGACGACTTCGACGAGCTCGCCATCGTCTACGGCACCGCGCGCCAGATCGAGGCCAACCACACCATGGCGCGGCGCTGGCAGGAGCGGGTGGCCGACGCCTACATCGAGGTCCTGCCGCCGCTGGTCAAGGACTGCGAGGCCGATGCCGACTGGGTCGGCGCCCACGACCTGATCGTGATGGGCACCCTCGCCGACAACTACTTCTTCGGGCACGTGCCCGCCGAGGTGCCGGCGAGCTTCGGCCGCAACCACTTCAGCTGGCGCGGCGAGAGCTTCGGCGCGCCCGACGACGGCCTGGTGCTGGTGCTGCCCAACCCCTGGAACAGCGGGCGGGTGATGTACGTGATCGCCGCCAACTCCGGGATGCAGCTCTACCGCATGACCGAGCGCTACCCGCGCGAGGTGCCGCAGTGGGCGCGCTTCAAGGGCGGCGAGATCGTCGCCAAGGGCTACTTCGAGCGCCCCGGCTTCGTCGCCACCTTCGAGGAGTAGCGCGCCAACCCGTGCCGGTGCCCGTCTCCGTGCCCGTCTCCGTATCCGTGCCCGGATGAGGCCCGCCGCCGTGGGCCGGGCCCGCGGCTCGCGTCCTCGGCGCGCCGGATCTCCGACAGCGGGCTGTCGTCGATCCGTTGCGCCTCGGCTGCTGCGCGCCTGCGGCGCGCGGCGGGCGAAACCCTTGTCATCTTGAGCGGAGCGTGCCGGAGGCACGCGAAGTCGAAAGATCCCTTGCGGCACGAGCCCCCTGCATGCTCTCGGCTTTCGTCCCGCCCCCGCCCCCCTCCCACCCGCCATCGGAAACCCGACGTGCGCGGCGCACGACGGGTTTCCGAGGGGCAGGGGAGTTTGACCCGGTGCTGCTGGCTGACACGCTCTCGCGCTCGGAGCGGCGATCGGGCAGTTCGGCTCAGTACCCGAAACTGATGTCGCCTCCGCCTCCCCAATGTTCAAACGTTGCAGGTGCCAACGTTCGAACGTTGCAGCGAATCATCACTCCGCCCCGCTGAGCTCAGCCACAACCTCGGCGAGGTGCCGGTTGAACTCCTCCGGCCGCTCCATCATCAGGAAGTGGCCGACGCCGTCCATGATGACTCCGTCGAAGTCCGGGTGGTACCTCCGGTTGACCTCGAGGTTGGTCGGGTAGCCGGCGGCGTTGATGAAGCGTACGGGAACCGTCACGGCCGCGAGGGCCTTGCCCATGTCGTAGTCGATGAACTGACGGAACAGGGCGGTCGCGATCTCCGGAGAGCCGTCGCACATCGCGGCCGCCACCTGCTCGACGAGGGCCGGGTCCGCGCCTGCGACGAACATCGAGGTCGAGAACTGCCCGCAGGTCGCGACGAAGTCCTGCTCGAAGGCGGCGAGGAGGCCTGCCATCTGCTGTGGGTCGTACTTCAGGTCGGCGTCGTGGAGCGAATCGACCGCGACCACCGCGAGGACCCGCTCCGGCATCAGGCGTGCGGCCTCGAGGGCCACCGGCCCGCCCATCGAGTGGCCGACCAGGATGACGCGCTCGAGGCCGAGCTCCTCGACGACGGCCTGGACGTCGGTGCCGAAGGCCATCAGCGGCCAGCCTTCGCGGGTGGCGCCCGAGAGACCGTGGCCGGCGAGGTCGAGGGTGACGACGGTGTGGGTGGCGGCGAAGGCCGGGACCTGGGCCGCCCAGAAGCTCTGGTCACACATCCAGCCGTGGATGAAGACCAGAGCCGGCGAGCCCTCGCCCGCCAGGGTGTAGGCGAGCGGCGAGCCGTCGGCGGCGGCGGCGGTGCCCGGGCCCGGGACGCGCGGCGTCGGGCCGGCGGCGACCGGCGCCTCCGGCGGCGGCGCACCACCACAGGCGAGCAGAACGAGGAGAGCTGCGCTCAGGCTCAGTCGGGGCATCGGGACCTCCATGCGTGGTTCCTCTGTTCGGGATAGAATACGCCTTCGATTCGGAGGCGCGCGCGGCGGACGATGCAGGCGAAGCGACAGCACAGCGGGCGGATCGGCATCCTCACCAGCGGCGGGGATGCGCCGGGCATGAACGCGGCCCTGCGGGCGGCGGTCCGCACGGCGCTCGAGCACGGTGTCGAGCCGGTGGCCATCAAGCAGGGCTTCCGCGGCCTGGTGCAGGGCGGCGACGCCTTCCGGCCCCTCGGCTGGGACGAGGTCGGCGGCATCATGCACAAGGGCGGCACCGTCATCGGCACCGCGCGCTGCCCGGAGTTCGTCGCCCGCGAGGGCCGCCTCGAGGCGGCGAGGAACCTGGTCGAGGCCGACATCGGCCGTCTCATCGTCATCGGCGGCGACGGCAGCCTGACCGCCGCCGACATCCTGCACAGCGAGTGGCGGGCCCTGCTCGCCGAGCTGGTCGAGAGCGGCCGCCTGGGCCGGGAGGCGGCGCAGCGGCACCCCTTCCTGGCGCTTGCCGGGCTCGGCGCCTCGATCGACAACGACATGGTCGGCACCGACATGGCGATCGGCGCCGACAGCGCCTTGCACCGCATCACCGAGGCCGTCGACGCCATCGGCTCGACAGCGGCGAGCCACGAGCGCTCCTTCGTGGTCGAGGTCATGGGCCGCCACTGCGGCTACCTCGCCCTGATGAGCGCGCTCGCCACCGGCGCGGATGCGGTCTTCATTCCCGAGGAGCCCCCGACCCGCAGCGCGGTCGAGGAGATCCTGCCGAAGCGGCTGCGCGCCGGCCGCGAGGCGGGGCGGCGCGACTCGATCGTGATCGTCGCCGAAGGCGCGGTCGACAGCGAGGGCCGGCCGATCACCTCGTCCTACGTCAAGGAGCTCCTCGAAGAGAAGATGGAGGAGGAGGTCCGGGTCACGATCCTCGGCCACGTCCAGCGCGGCGGCCAGCCGAGCGCCTACGACCGGCTGATGGGCACCCTGGTCGGCCACGCCGCCGTGCTCGAGGTGCTCGCGGCGGGCCCCGACGACCCGCCGCGGCTCGTGGGCATGCGCCACAACCGCATCACGAGGTTGCCTCTCGCTGACTGCGTCGCCGCGACGCGCGCGATCGACGACGCGATCTCGCTGCGAGACTTCAACGGCGCCCTGCGCCTGCGCGGCAACGGCTTCTCTGACAACATCGACACCCTGCAGACCCTGCTGCGCGCGCGGCCGGAGCCGCCGCGGCCCGGCCGGCGCCGGCTGCGGCTCGCCGTGCTGTCCTCTGGCGGGCCGGCGCCGGGCATGAACACCGCCACCCGCGCCGCGGTGCGGATCGGCCTCGACGAGGGCCACGAGGTTCTGGGCGTCACAGGCGGCTTCCAGGGCCTGATCGACGGCGACATCCGGGAGCTCGGCTGGATGAGCGTCCGCGGCTGGACGACGGCCGGCGGCTGCGAGCTCGGGATCAACCGCAAGGTTCCGCACGGCAAGGACTTCTACGCGATCGCGCGGAGCATCGAGGACCTCCGCATCGACGGGCTGCTGATGATCGGCGGCTGGTCGGGCTATGACGGCTGCCTCCGCCTCGCGGTGCGGCGCGACGCCTTCCCCGCGTTCTCGATTCCGATCATCTGCCTGCCGGCGACCATCAACAACAACCTCCCCGGCTCCGAGCTCTCGGTCGGCGCCGATACCGCCCTCAACGCGATCGTCGAGGCGGTCGACAAGATCAAGCAATCGGCGGTCGCGTCGCGGCGCTGCTTCGTGGTCGAGGTCATGGGCCGCTACTGCGGTTACCTCGCCCTGATGGCCGGCCTCGCGAGTGGCGCCGAGCGCGTTTACCTCAACGAGGAGGGCGTCTCGATCGCCGACCTCCAGGCCGATGTCGAGGACCTGGTGGCCGGCTTCCAGGCCGGCAAGCGC
>JALOKS010000281.1 GCA_025456385.1 Thermoanaerobaculales bacterium
TGGCGCTCGACGACGTCGAGGGTTTCGGCCCCGAGAACATCAACCTCCCGGCACCCGTGGAAGGGCTCGCGTACGAGGTCGGCGTGCACTACTACTCGTCGGGCAGGTCCGACGCGCAGGCAACCGCCCATGTGACGGTCTACTGTCAAGCGACCGACGCCTCGCCGACGTACGAGTCCGGGCCCGTCGAGCTGATGCCTCCGACCGAAGAGGACCGCGACTTCTGGCGCGTGGCCACGGTGACGAGCCGCAGCGCCGGAGGCTGCGAGGTCGTGCCCCTGGTCGGCTCCGGCGGCGGGCCGGACATCATCCCCGAGAGCGCCGCGAGGGCGTCGCGGTGAACCTCGTCATCGGCTGGCACCGAACGTACCTCCGTCGCCCGGAGCGACCACATCGGCCTTGCCGACCGGTACCGTCGGGTGGCGGATCGAAGGGGCGGCGTGCGGGAACCCATCGTTCCGTTCGTCGGATGCACCGCGCACGCTCGACGGTACAGCGCGTCCGTCATGCGGACCTTGTTGTTCAGGCTCACGCTGTTTGACAGCACCTGGCTCACGCTCGCTGGCAGTTGAGTCGGCCAGGGGGTGGGCGCCGGGAGTTGCGCAGCTCGCCTGAGCCTTCTTCTTCGGTTCTTCTACTTCCCGTTCCTTGAGTCTTCTTCAGGGCGTCGAGCGCTCCCGCGGACGGTTGGATGTGTCGGCGGTTGCGGGTAAGAAAGCTCCGCCCCGCCACGGTGTTGTGTTTGCCGCACCCCGTGGCGGGGCAGAGGAGAACGACCCTCATGCTACCCACGGATGACCGCCCGCGAAAGTACGAGGAGCGCCCTGACCCATGCCGTCGGTGCGGCTCGCTGGCCTGGTGGGATGGCACCCGCCGTGTCGCCGCCGTCCGCAAAGCCAATGATGGATCCATCGAGCACGATACCGAGACCGTTCGCCGCCGTGCGAAGTGCTCGTCGAAGGATTGCCCGGCGGGCTCCTGGACCGTCTACGAGCACGACGACTACCCACACCGCGTCTTCCAGCTCGACCTGCTCGTGTCCGCCGTCTTGATGGTCGTCGTCGGCGCGTGGACCATGACCGCCGCTGCCGCCGCGCACCTCTGCTCGCGAGACAGCGTCCGGCGATGGCGCAGTTGGGTCGAGGTGCTCGCCGAGCCGCGAGACCTCGAGCAGCTCTGCGCGAGGCTCGACCCCGACGGGCTGCCGCCGCCCACCGGCTCCCCGCACGGCAGGGCCGCGCGGGTCATCGCACTGCTCGACCGCCTGGCCGACCTGCTCGCGCTCCGGGGCCTCCCGCTCCGGGGGCGGGCCTGCGGCCTGGTGCGCGTGCTGCGCGATCGGCTCG
This sequence comes from Thermoanaerobaculales bacterium, assembly GCA_025456385.1. GTDB lineage: Bacteria > Acidobacteriota > Thermoanaerobaculia > Thermoanaerobaculales > Sulfomarinibacteraceae > Sulfomarinibacter. The sequence continues at coordinate 1,347 of JALOKS010000281.1, forward strand.
TGCGCTTCGGCGAGGTCTTCCGCCTCACCCGCGCCTCCCCGCCGTTGCGCGGTGACCGGGGCCTGGGGCCGCTGTAGCACGGAGGGATGCAGGACGAGGACGAGCACAGACTCGCGATCGCGTCGTTCCGCTACCGGGTCATCGCCGAGGCCGTCGAGGCCCAGGGCGAGGGTGTGACCGATGCCATCGAGCAGGCCGCCACGGAGACCTACCTCGACCACGACGGCCGCGAGGTCCAGCCCAAGCTCCGAACGCTCTGGCGCTGGCTCTGTGCGTACCGCGACGGCGGCCTGCTCGCGCTCCGGCCCAAGGACCGCTCGGACCGGGACCAGCTCCGCGCCCTCGATCGCGAGGTGCTCGACCGCGCCGTCGCGCTCCGCAGGGACAACCAGCAGCGCGCCACGCGCACCCTCATCGACATCCTCGAGCGCGCTCACGTCGTCGAGCGGGGCGCGATCGCGCGGTCCACCCTCGACCGCCACCTCGACCGGCTCGGCGTCTCGCGCCGCCGACTCCACATCCTCGGCCGAAAGACCTACCGCAAGGTCCACACCGACGCGCCCTTCGAGCTCCTCATCGCCGACTTCCACCACGGCCCCTACGTCCGGGTGGGCTGGGACGACGAGGCCCGCCGCGCGCTGCTCCTGCTCTTCCTCGACCACTTCAGCCGCTACGTGATCGAGGGCCGCTACTACCTCCACGAGGACTTCGCCGCGCTCCGCTTCGGCTTCCGCCGCGTGCTCTTGGCCTACGGCTGCTTCGCCCTCCTCTACATCGACAACGGCCCCAGCTTCCACTCCCGCCGTTTCCACGCCGCCTGCAGCCACAAGGCGATCGACATCGACGTGGTCCACTCCAAGGCCTACGTCGCCGAGGGGCGCGGCGCCTGCGAGCGGCTCAACCGCACCATCAAGGAGCAATTCGAGAGCGAGGTGCGCGTCCGCAGCGAGCTCTTCACCCTCGACGAGCTCAACGCCTCGTTCGAGGCCTGGCTCGCCGAACGCTACCACCGCGACGTCCACTCCGAGACCGGCGAGACCCCGCTCGCACGCTTCCAGACGCCCACCACCTGCCTGCGCGCCGCGCCGGAGCTCTCGCTCGTCGACGAGCTCCTGCGGCTCCGCGAGAAGCGCACGGTCCATCGCAAGTGGAGCACCGTCGAGGTCAACAACGTCCGCTACCTGGTCGACTCCGCGCTCCGGGGCCGCCGCCTCTTCGTGCTCCACGACCCCATGGACCTCGCCTACGTGCTCATCGAGTACGACGGCCGCATCGTCGAGCGCGCCTTTCCGCAGAAGCCCGGCCAGGTGCCCCAAGACGCCCCGGATGCCTCGGCGCCTGCCGGAGCGAAGACCGACTACCTCGCAATGCTTCGGGCGGACTACGAGGCGCGGCAGCGGGCCGAGCTCTCCGCACTACGGCTCCAGCCTGCCCCGGCGCAGGCAGACCTCTCGCTGCTCGAGCTGGTCGCGCTCCTCGAGCAGTGCCGCGCCGCCGCGCTCACCGACAACGAGCGCAGCGAGGTCTCCGCGCTCTTCCGCAAGCTCCGCCCCATCGACCCCGAGGCCGCCCGCGCGGCTCTCGCGAGCTCATGCCGGCGACTCGGCACCGCGCTCCACCTGCGCGTCTACCTCGACGCGCTCCAGACAACGCTGGTGCGCCAGCGCACCAAAGGAGGAAAGACCCCATGACCCTCGAAGAGCACTTCGGCCTCGCCCGGCCGCCCTTTCCCAAGGCGGCCACCAAGGAGTCCCTGCTGCTGACCCCGGGCCTCGAGCACGTGCTCACCCGGCTCATCTTCGCCATCACCCGCGACACCATCGCCATGCTCATCGCCGAGAGCGGTTGCGGCAAGAGCACCACGCTCTCGCAGCTCTGTCGCAGGCTCGACGCCGCCAGCTACTCGGTCATCGCGACCAGCATGACGACGCTATCCCCCTTCGGCTTCATCGCCCATCTGGCCGCCTTGATCGGCCTGCCGGGCCGCCGCTTCAAGGGCGAGAGCGCCGCCGCCTGGCTCCAGCACCTGCGCGGCCAGCCCAAGCGCACCGTGGTCCTCGTCGACGAGGCGCACCTGCTGCCCGACGACTCGCTCCAGGACCTCCGGCTGCTGACCGCCGACAACCTCGACCAGGGTAGCCCCTTCGCCTTGATCCTCGTGGGCCAGCCCATCCTGCGCGAGCGCCTCGCCGAGCCCGGCCACTACGCGCTCTGGCAGCGCGTCGGGGTCAAGGAGCGGCTCCGGCCGCTCGCCGAGCAGGAGGTCGGCCCCTTCCTCGACCGGCACATGAAGGCAGCCGGCGCCGGACGCAAGACCATCTTCGAGCCCGACGCCGTCGCCGAGATCTTCCACCACAGCCGTGGCATCCCCAGGCTCATCCAGAACATCGCGCTCGACGCGATGCTCGTCGTCATGGCGGCCGGCACCAAGACCGTCGACGCGCAGGCCGTCAGCCACGCCATCATCGACATGGAGGCCACCTGATGGCCAGGCTCGAGGCGCTGCGTGCGCCGATCGTGCCGGAGCGGGTCCGTCGCATCGACGGCCAGAGCTTCTCGTTTCTGCCCCACCGCTTCCTGCGCGGGGGCTTCCTGTCGACCCTGAACCGCGACGAGCTGGCGCTCTATGTGCTGCTCGTGCTGGCCGGCAACCGCGACGGGGTGAGCTTCTACGGCTACGACGCGATCTGCACCCTGCTCGACTGCACGCTCGACGACTACCT
>JALOKS010000043.1 GCA_025456385.1 Thermoanaerobaculales bacterium
GTTCCGATGACCGCCACCAGGTCGGCGACCAGGTGCCCCTCGGTCATCAGGGGCAGAGCCTGGAGGTTGACGAAGGACGGCGGCCGCACGTGGCAGCGGTAGGGCGCGGTGCCCTTCTCGGTGGCGACGATGAAGTAGCCGAGCTCGCCCTTGGGCGCCTCGACCGCGCCGTAGACCATGCCCGCCTTGGAGCGCAGGATCTTCGGCACCCGCGCCATGGAGGGCCCCGCCGGCAGCCGGTCGAGGCACTGGCGGAGGATCCGCACCGACTGCCGCATCTCCTCCATCCGCACCAGGTAGCGGTCGTAGGTGTCGCCGTTGGCGCCTACGGGTACTTCGAAGTCGATCTCGTCGTAGCGGTCGTAGGGGAAGACCTTGCGGATGTCCCACTTGACGCCGGAGCCGCGCAGCGGCGGGCCGGTGAGGCCCCACTCGATTGCCTCCTCGGGCGTCACCACGCCGATGCCGATCGTGCGCTTCTTCCAGATCCGGTTCTCGGTCAGCAGGTTCTCGTACTCGTCGATGTGGGCGTTGAAGCCGTCGACCAGCTCCGAGCAGCGCTCGACCCAGCCCTCCGGCAGCTCGAAGGGCACGCCGCCGATCTTCATGCAGTTCAGGGTCAGGCGCGCACCGCAGTACGACTCGAAGAGATCGAGGATCGCGTCGCGCTCGCGGAAGGTGTAGAAGAAGGGGGTGATGGCGCCGATGTCGACCGCGTGCGTCGCCAGCCACACCAGGTGCGAGGCCAGCCGCTGCAGCTCGGCGAGGATCATGCGGATATAGGCGGCGCGCGGCGGGATCGAGATGCCGAGCAGCTTCTCGGTGGCGACGCAGAAGCCCTGGTTGTTGGTCGCCGCGGCCACGTAGTCCATGCGGTCCGTGTGCGGGATGCACTGCGGGAAGTCCATGGTCTCGAAGAGCTTCTCGGTGCCGCGGTGGAGGTAGCCGATGATCGGCCTCGCCTCCATGATCTTCTCGCCGTCGAGCTTCATCTTGACCCGCAGCACGCCGTGGGTGGCCGGGTGCTGCGGCCCGAAGTTGATCTCCATCTCCTCGACGTCGAAGAGCGACTTCTCGGGAGCGGTCATGCGGAGCCCCCTTCCTCGTCGCCCGCGCCCTCGGGCGGCGGTCCGCCGCCGGGCGGGTAGACGTCGGGGTAGATCGCGGCGCCGGTGTCGATTCCCTCGACCGGGAAGTCCTTGCGCAGCGGGTGGCCGTTGAAGCCCTCCCAGGTCAGGATCCGCTCGAGGCCGGGGTGGCCCTCGAAGACGATGCCGAACATGTCGTAGGCCTCGCGCTCCATCCAGTCGGCGGTCTTCCACACGCCGACGACGCTCGCCACCGGGGTCTCGTCGGCGAGCGCCGCGCGCAGACGCAGGCGCTTCGAGTCGTCGTGGCGGTGCAGCCAGTAGATGAGGTCGAAGCGGCCCTCGGCGCGCTCCGGCCAGTCGACCGCCGTCAGGTCGACCAGGAAGCGGAAGCCGCGGCCGGCCTTGAGGAAGGCGCAGATCTCGGCGATGCGCGCGGCGGGCACGCTCAGGGTGACCTCGCCGGCGAAGCGGTCGGCCGCCAGCACCGCGCCCGGCAGCTCGGCCGCGAGCGCCACCGCGTCGGCGTCGTCCGCCGCGTCCGCGTGGTCCGGCGGCACCGGCTTCTCCTCCCACGGCTGCTTCGGCGCCTCGGGCTCGGCCGCGGCGGCGGCCGCGCCGGCCTTCTTCTCGGCGGCGCGCGCCTTGGCGGCCGCGATCTTGGCGGCCTTCTCCTCGTCGGACAACGGCTGCTTGGCCTCGGCCGGCGGCGCGGCGCCATCCGCAGCGGTACCCTCGGTCGGCGGCTTCTCCTCGGGCGGGTTGACGGGCTTGTCGTCGCTCATGCCGCGCTCCTCACGACGCCGCGCCGCGGGCGATGGTCTCGCGGTCGATCTTGCGCTGCAGCTGCATCAGGCCGTAGAGCAGTGCCTCCGGCCGCGGCGGGCAGCCCGGGATGTAGACGTCGACCGGGATGATGCGGTCGACGCCCTGGGTCACGGCGTAGGTCCGGTACGGGCCGCCGCAGGTCGCGCACGAGCCCATCGCGAGCACCCACTTGGGGTCGGCCATCTGGTCGTAGAGCCGCTTGACGATCGGCGCCATCTTCTCGGTGACGGTGCCGGCGACGATCATCATGTCGGCCTGGCGCGGCGAGCCGCGGAAGACCTCGGCCCCGAAACGCGCCATGTCGTAGCGCGGGTCGAGTGTCGCCATCATCTCGATGGCGCAGCAGGCGAGGCCGAACTGCATCGGCCACAGGGACGAACGCCGGGCCCAGTTGAAGACCTTGTCGTAGGTCGTGGTGATGATGTTCGGCGCGAACCGGTCCTCGATCAGGCCCATTCGAGAGCCCCCCTTCGCCACGCGTACACATAGCCCACCAGCAGGATGGCCAGGAAGACCATCATCTCGATGAAGCCGAAGAGCGCGAGCTGGTCGAACATGACCGCCCACGGGAAGAGGAAGATGGTCTCCACGTCGAAGACCACGAACAGGACGGCGATCAGGTAGTAGCGGATGGAGAAGCGGCTGTCGAGGGCGTACGAGCTGACCGGGTTGCCGCACTCGTAGGGCTCGGCCTTCACGGCGTCGTAGGAGCCGAAGCGGATCAGGCGCGCGATCACCAGGATGATGATCGGCACCGAAACCGCGACCAGGCTGAAGATCAGGATCGGGACGTAGTGCTCCATGCCCCTCCTCCTCCCAGGCCGGATCATTCTAACGGCGCATCACTGCTTGTCAATCTTTTCACAAGCTCCTGATCGCGGGTCTCAGACCGCGGTGCAAGGTTCGAACGTGCAACGTTTAGGCTCTGCGCGTCGAGGCTCGAAGCCGTCGTCGTTTCACGACCCGGCCGGCCACCCGCCCGCGGCCTGCGGGCGCGACGCCGGCTCGCGGTCGAGGCAGCGGTAGGCGATGGCCTCGGCGAGGTGGGCCGCCGACAGCGCCTCCGCCGCCGCGAGGTCGGCGATGGTCCGCGCGACGCGCAGGATGCGGTGGTAGGCGCGCGCCGACAGCCCGAGCCCGCGGCTCGCGTGCTCGAGGAGGCGGCGGCCGTCGCCGTCCGGGCGCGCCCAGCGCCGGATCTCCTCCGGGCCCATCTCGGCGTTGCAGCGCAGACCGAGGCCCGCGCAGCGCGCGGACTGGCGGGCGCGTGCCGCGGCGACGCGTGCGGCGACCACGGCCGAGGCCTCCCCCCGGCGGTGCGCCGACAGCTGCCGCCACGGCACCGCCGGCACCGCCACCTGGAGGTCGAGGCGGTCCAGCAGCGGTCCCGAGAGCCGCGCCCGGTAGCGCTGCACCGCCACCGGCGTGCAGCTGCAGTCGCGGCGGTCGTCGCCCAGGTAGCCGCAGGGGCAGGGGTTGGCGGCCGCCACCAGCTGGAAGCTGGCCGGAAAGCTGAGGGTCGACTGCGCCCGGGCGACCGTGACCTGCCGATCCTCGAGCGGCTGCCGCAGGGCCTCGAGGACGTCCCGGCGGAACTCGGTGAGCTCGTCGAGAAAGAGCACGCCGTTGTGGGCGAGCGAGGCCTCGCCGGGCTGCGGGCTCGCCCCGCCGCCGATCAGGGCCACCGCCGAGGTCGTGTGGTGGGGCGCCCGGAAGGGCCGCGCCTCGAGGAGCCCGGCCGGCCGCGGGACCCGGGTCGAGACCGAGTAGACGCAGGTCGTCTCGAGGGCCTCCTCGGGGGAGAGCGGCGGCAGGATGCCCGGCAGACGGCGCGCCAGCATCGACTTGCCGCTGCCCGGCGGACCCATGAACAGGAGGTGGTGCCCGCCGGCGGCGGCGATCTCGAGCGCCCGCCGCGCCTGCTCCTGGCCGATGACGTCCTCGAGGTCCGGCACCCTGGCCTCGGCGCCTCTGCCGGCCGCGGTGGCCCGGTCGGCGGCGGGTCGGGCGCCGTCCCGCAGGTAGCGCACCACCTCGCCGAGGGTCGCCGCCGCGACCACGCCGATCCCCGCCACCACCTCCGCCTCGCGCCGGTTGGCAGCGGGCACGACGACCTCCGGGACGCCGCGCTCCCGAGCGGCGAGCACGATCGGCAGCACCCCCCGCACCGGCTGCAGGCGGCCCTCCAGCGAGAGCTCGCCGAGCAGCAGCCGGTTTTCGAGCGCGGCCGCCGGGACGTCGCCGGCCGCGGCGAGGAAGGCCATCGCCATCGGCAGGTCGAGGCCCGCGCCCTCCTTGCGCTCGTCGGCCGGTGCGAGGTTGATGACGATGTTGGCCGGCTCCGAGCGCCGGCCGAGGTGGCGGACGGCCGCGAAGATCCTCTCGCGAGCCTCCCGCACCGCGGTGTCGGCGAGGCCGACCACCGTCACCGACGGCTGCTGCGCGCGGATCCGATCCACCTCGACGGTCACGAACAAGGCATCCACGCCGCGCGGCGTGGCCGAGTACGCCTTCGCCAGCATGAGGTTCTCCCCTTGTTGTACAGCGTGGGACGAACTCAGGATCGCAGAGCGAGCCGCTTTCGTCAATGCCCTTTTCTTTTTTGGCGGTTCGCGCCGCTGCGGCGCGAACCGCCAAAAAAGAAGACGAAGGTGGTACACTCCAGCCGGTTGTCGAAACAGGGGGCGTCCAGGTTTCGACGGGGAACAGGTCCGGTTGTCGGGAGCGTGTCGAGGTTCCATCCGCTCGTAAAACGGGTGGAGGCAATTACAACTGCCGACAACAACTACGCTCTGGCTGCGTAAGTAGCCACGTCCAACCCGAGGCTCGGCCCGTCGGCCTGGGTCGGACGTTGTTAGACGGGCTGGGTCACCGCAGCGCCCGGAAGCGGTGGCCGAGATTTTTCGGGCTGGCCGCGAGGAAGGGTGCCAGCTGACTGACCACGCGGCGAGATAAACCAGCCGGCTGCACACGGAGAGCCCGGCCACCGGAGTTCCTCGGACGTGGGTTCGATTCCCACCGCCTCCACCATTACAAATTCGGCCCTCGATCCCTCGGATCGAGGGCCGAATTTGTGACGACGTAGATCGCCTGAGGAAGCGGGACTACAATTCGCTGGGCCGCCGCAGCGGCATCGGGGCCCACTGCGGCCGAATCCAGCATCGGCGTGAAGCGGAGTCCACCAAGCGTGAAACCCAAGCTGACATTTCTCCTGACGCTCGCCATCTGCTGCGGCACCCTGTCCGCGCAGGAGACGACCGGGGCGCTCGAGTTCCAGTTCGGCGAGCGGGCGGTCGTGGCGCCGCGCTTCGGCACCAAGGTCGAGGTGGTGCCGGTTCTCGAGCTGGTGGGCGCCGAGGTCACGTACTCGCAGGCTGCCGGGGCATGGGGCGTGGTGCTCGGCGAGCACGTGCTGCAGTTCGCCACCGGCCACAAGGTGTTGCTCGTCGACGGCACGCTGCACGAGGCCGGCGAGGCTCCAGTGCCGTCGCCAGGCGGGGTTGCGGCCTCTCTGCCCTACGTCGAGCGCTTCCTGCTCAGTCCGCTCGGCCTGCGCCTCGAGCCGATCGCCGGCGGGTACCGGATCGAGCACGGAGCGCGCTTCGCCGATCCGGTGACGATCCGCCCGGCGGTGGCCGACTTCGGCACCACGACCACCCTCGTGCTGACCCTGAGCCGCGCGGCCGCGGTCACCGCTGTCGAGGGGCCGGGAGGCACGGTCGAGGTCCGTTTCGCAGACGCCGCCCCCCAGCTCGACACCTCGGCGCCCTTCCGCTCGCGCCGGGTGCGCTCGATCACCAGGCACGACGCGGAGCTCAGCATCCAGCTCGCCTCGGGCATCGGCCTGCTGTCCTGGCGCAGCCTCGACGACCCGCCGCGCCTGACGTTGGAGCTCGGGCCGGCGCGTCCCACGCCGGTCCCCGCCCCGGTGCAGACGCTCCCCCTCGGCGACAGCGGGCCGCGGCCGATCGTGCTCGATCCGGGTCACGGCGGTGACGACGTCGGGGCGAGATCGCGCGACGGCCTCGTCGAGAAGGAGCTGACGCTGGCGCTGGCCCGGCGCGTGGCGAGGGCCCTCGAGGCACGCGGCTACCGGGTGCGCCTGACCCGGGACGACGACCAGACCCGTGCCCTCACCGATCGCACCGCGCTCGCCAACCGCCTCGACGCGCTGCTTTTCGTCTCCCTGCACGCCAACGCGTCGACCGCGCCGTCGGTCACCGGCGCCGAGACCTACTACATGTCGCTCGACGGTCCGAGCGACGCCGCCGCGGCCGCCACCGCCGAGCTCGAGAACCGCGCCGGGCAGACGGCGGGCGAGCCGACCGCCCTCGACCTCATCCTGTGGGACCTCGCTCAGGCCGAGGTGCTCAACGAGAGCGCCGAGCTGGCGTTGGCCGTGCAGGGGCGGCTGAACGCCCTCGCCGGCACCCGGGACCGCGGCGTCCGCCAGGCGCCCTTCGTCGTCCTCACCGGCGCCACCATGCCCGCCGTGCTCGTCGAGTTCGGCTTCCTCTCCAACCCGGACGAGGCGCGGCGGCTCGCCGAGCCGGAGCACCAGCAGCAGGTCGCCGAGGCCATCGCCGCGGGCATCGAGGACTTCGTGGGGCGCTGATGCACCGGCGGGCGGCCCTCATCGCGCTGGCGGCGGTCGCGGCGATCGCGGTCCTGGTGTGGCTCGCGTCGAGCGGCGGCCCGCGCGCGCCGCAACCGCAGGCCGCGCTCACGGAGCAGGCGCCGACCCCGACGCCGGCGCCCGAGCAGCGCATCATGCTGCTGTTCGCCGGCGGCGACGGCCTGCTGCACCCCGAGCTGCGCTCGGTGCCGCTGCCCGCCGAGGTGGACGAGCGCATCCGGGTGGTCCTGCGGGAGCTGCTCGCGGGCCCGGGCGCCGCCTCGCGGCTGGCCCCGGTGGTGCCGTATGCGGCGTCGCTCGAGGCGGTCTTCATCGACGAGCAGGGCAACGCTTTTGTCGACCTGAGCGCGCCGCCGGAGCCCCTTGCCGGCTCGAGCACCGAGCTCCTGCTGGCCTACGGCGTGGTCGACTCGATCATCCTCAACTGCCCGGAGGTGAAGGCCGTGCAGATCCTCTTCGGCGGCCGCGAGGTGGCGACGCTCGCCGGCCACCTCGATCTCTCGCGGCCGCTCGCTCTCAACAAACGTTTCATCGCCGGCTCATGAGCGCGACCTCCGACCCGATCGGGATCTTCGACTCCGGGGTCGGCGGCCTGACCGTGCTCCGGGCGCTGCGCGAGCGCCTGCCGAGCGAGAGCTTCGTCTACCTCGGCGACACCGCGCGCCTGCCCTACGGCACCAAGACCGCCGCCACCGTGCAGCGCTATGCCCTCAACGCCGCGGCCCACCTCAGCGGCCGCGGCATCAAGCTCCTCGTCATCGCCTGCAACACCGCCTCCTCCTACGCCCTCGATGCGGTCGCCGACTCCTCGCGAGTGCCCGTCCTCGGCGTGGTGAGGCCGGGAGTGCGCGCGGCTCTCCTCACCGGCGCCGGCCGCATCGGGGTCATCGGCACCGAAGGCACCGTACGCTCGGAGTCCTACCAGAAGGCGCTGGCGGGGCTCGGCTCGGCGATCGAGGTCATGGCACTGCCGTGCCCGCTCTTCGTGCCGCTCGCCGAGGAGGGCTGGGGCGACCACCCGATCACCGACCAGATCGCCAGGCACTACCTGCGGCCGATGCTCGCCTGGGGAGCCGAGACGATCATCCTCGGCTGCACCCACTACCCGCTCCTGCGCCCCTCTCTCGAACGGGTCGTCGGTCCCGAGGTGCGGCTGGTGGACTCGGCGCGCGCGGTCGCGGACGCGGTCATCTCGGACCACTCGGAGCTGATCGACACCTCGCACGGCGAGCCGGGAGCGGTCCGGATCGAGCTCACCGACGCCTCCGAGCGCTTCCTGCGCATCACGAGCGGGATCCTCGGAGGCGAGCCCGAGCGCCTCGAGATCGTCGACCTCGATGCCGCGCCGGGGCCGACAGCCTGAGTCGCCCGGGGCAGGCCGGCCCGCGGCGGCCCGGGCCGGAAAGGCCACGAAGCTCCCCCGTCAACTCCGGTTTTCGGCCCGAACCTGTGGCAAGATCTCGGTCGAACGGCGGGGGCCGCCACACGCGCGGCGCGCAGCGCGCGGCCGCGAGCTCCCCGCGGGAGGACTCGATGCTCCGGACCACGAGCCGTCGCCTCGCTTTCGCCTTTGCGCTCGCCGCGCTCGCCGTGCCGTGGTGGTCGGCCTCGGCGCAGGGGACATCGCCGACCCCGCAGCCGACCGCCGGCGAGCTCCTCGAGAGGGCGGTGCCGACCGCGCCGGTCGTCATCGACGGCGTCACCATCTTCCAGGTGCGGGGCAGCTCGGCCTTCCCGGCCGGCGAGCGCGCGGCCGCCATCGCCCAGCGCATCCGGGGTCTCGCCCGCGACCGGAGCTTCGAGGCCGAGAATCTGGAGATCCGCGAGAGCGAGGTCGGCACCGAGCTCGTCGCCGCAGGCCAGCGCGTGATGGTCGTGACCGAGGCGGATGCGGCGCAGGAGGGAAGCACCCGCCTCCAGGTCGCGACCCTCATCGCGGACCGCGTGCGCTCCACCATCCGGAGCTTTCGCGAGGCCCGCAGCCGCGAGGCCCTGCTCGCCGCAGGGCTCCAGTCGCTCGCCGCCACGGCCATCGCGGCGCTGGCCCTGCTGGCCGCCCGCTGGTTCTGGCGTCGTCTCGACGCCTTCGCCGAGCGCCGATTCAAGACCCACCTCCACAAGCTCGAGCAGCACAGCTTCCAGCTCGTCAGCGCCGAGGGTCTGTGGGCCGCGCTGCGGGGCACCTTGCGCGTCGGCCGCACTCTGACGGTACTGATGATCTGCTTCATCTACCTGGAGCTCGTCCTGAGCCGCTTCCCGTGGACCAGGCCCCTCGCTCTGCACCTCGTTGACTACGTCGTCGCGCCGCTGCAGGCCATGGGGGCAGCGCTGGCGGCGAAGGTGCCCGATCTGGTCTTCCTCGCCATTCTGATCCTGGTCTTCCGCTACCTGCTCGGCCTGCTGCGGCTGTTCTTCGACGCCGTCGGCCGCGGCAGGATCACCTTCGAGAACTTCGAGGCGGCGTGGGCCGAGCCGACCTACAAGATCACGCGGCTGGCGGTGATCGCCTTCGGCCTGGTGGTCGCCTACCCCTACATACCCGGCTCGGGCTCGGCGGCCTTCAAGGGTGTGTCGCTCTTCATCGGCGTCGTCTTCTCGCTCGGCTCCTCGTCGGCCATCTCGAACCTGATCGCGGGCCTGCTGCTGACCTACCGGCGGGCGTTCAGGCTCGGCGACCGCGTGCGGATCGGCGAGGTGATGGGCGACGTGATCGAGACCCGGCTGCAGGTCACCCACATCCGCACCGCCAAGAACGAGGAGGTCGTGGTCCCCAACTCGCTGATCCTCAACAGCCACGTCGTCAACTACAGCTCGCTCGCCGCCAGCCGTGGTCTCATCCTCCACACCACGGTGGGGATCGGCTACGAGACGCCGTGGCGCCAGGTCGAGGCGATGCTGCTGATCGCCGCCGGGCGCACGCCCGGCCTGCTCGCCGACCCGCCGCCCTTCGTCCTGCACAAAGAGCTCGGCGACTTCTGCGTCACCTACGAGCTCAACGTGTACTGCGACAACCCGCACGCCATGATGTCTCTCTACACCGCGCTCCACCGCAACATCCTCGACGTCTTCAACGAGCACGGGGTCCAGATCATGACCCCGGCCTACGAGGGCGACCCCGAGCAGCCCAAGATCGTGCCCCGGGAGGAGTGGTTCACGGCGCCGGCGCGGCGGGAGTAGCGCGCGCTCAGTCGGGGCCCTGCTCACCCAACCAGGTGAAGTTGTACGACACGCCGAGCGAGTCGAAGTCGCCGCCGATGCGGGTGAAGGCGCCGCGGCTCACCGCCACCCGCAGCGAGTGCCCCCGGGCGAGGCTCAGGGCGCAGGTGAGGCCGATGCGCGAGTTCTTCTGCTCGTCATCGCTGACCTGCTCCCCGATGGTGGTCTGACCGCCCCGCCAGAAGTTGGCGTCGACGGCGCCCCACACCCTGGGTCCGAAGGCGTAGCGCAGGTGGGCCTGAGCCGACAGGATCGGGTCCTGCTCGCGGGTCTGGCCGCCGAAGAAATCGGGGTTGTCGGTGAAGAGCCAGGCGCCGAGGTACGCGTCCACCGCCCAGCGCCCCATTACCTGCACCACGCCGAGCTCGGGTTTGAAGGCCCAGCGGTTGGTGCCGATGTTGATCAGCTTCGACGAATCGTACTCGCCGGTCGGCGCCCTGACCTCGAGGCTCGCCCCGACCAGAGTCCGGGCTCTGAAGGCCGCGAACTCCCGCGGGCTCATGGCCGGTGCGCCGAGGAGATTGATGGCGGCTCGGATGGCAAGATCCCCGGGTCCCGAGCGCTCGGCGGCCGCCGGCTCGCCGAGGTACAGACCCTCGAGGTCGCCCAGAACGTAGGGCACGAAGATCCCAATGTTGGCCGATCGGCCCGCCAGCTTCAGCGTTCGCGTGTAGCCCGCCGCGGAGCTGGTGATCTTCGCGACCGCCTCGGAGATCGGCGCGGAGGGGTCGAACGCGAGATCGCCGCTGCTGTAGGTCGTCGCCAGGGTGATGAGGTTGAGGCCGTAGGGTGCCGGCGTGTAGGCGGCCGGTACCAGCTCCTGCGCGGCCCCCGGGGCCGCCAGGCAAACCGAGAGCCAGAACCCACCGAGCGCCGCCGCCCGCGTGGCGCCGCGCGACCTTGCGATTCGGAGCGTTTCCGCGGCCAAAGTCCCGACAGAGGATACAGCAGGAACCGCCGCGACCACCGGCCGGAGCCCTCGGGCCAGCACACCTCCCTTCAACCTCCGCATTCCGAATTCAGAATTCCGAATTCAGAATTCAAAATTTCCCTGCGCGTCTATACTCGCCGGCCAAGGAGCTGCCCATGCGACCCGACGGCCGCGAGCCGCACGTGATCCGCCCCGTCACGATCGAGCCCGACTTCATCCGCTACCCGGAGGGCTCGGTGCTGTACCGCGCCGGCGACACGGTCGTGCTCTGCAACGCCTCGGTTCTCGACCGCACCGCGCCCTTCCTGCGCGGCACCGGCGAGGGCTGGGTGACCGCCGAGTACGCGATGCTGCCGAGGGCCACGGACACGCGCTCCGACCGCGACGTCACCCGCGGCCACCCGAGCGGGCGCTCGCAGGAGATCCAGCGCCTGATCGGCCGCGCGCTGCGCGCCGCGGTGCGCCGCGAGCTGCTCGGCGAGCGCACGCTGACCATCGACTGCGACGTCCTGCAGGCGGACGGCTCGACCCGCACCGCCGCCATCTCCGGCGGCTGGATCGCGCTCGTCCTCGCGCTCGGGCGGATGCACGAGCAGGGCCTGCTGCCCGCGTGGCCACTCGTCGAGCAGGTGGCCGGCGTCGCGGTCGGCCTGGTGGGCGGCGAGGCGCGGGTCGACCTCGACTACGGCGAGGACTTCGACTGCGACGTCGACCTCAACCTGGTCTTCACCGGCGACGGCCGCCTGATCGAGGTCCAGGGCACGGCCGAGGGCGAGGCCTTCTCGCGGACCCAGCTCGAGGCCCTGCTCGACGTCGGGTGGCGGGCGGCGCAGCAGGTCGTCGCCAAGCAGCAGGAGGTGGTCACGCCGAGGCTGGAGCGACTTGGCCTCGCCCTGCCGTAGTCATCATTGGTTCTGAGTGTTGAGTTTTGAGTTACCCCCCGCCCGCCCCTGTCGACCAGGAGGGTGGTTGGGAACTCAAAACTCAACACTCAACGCTCATCCCTGATGGGCCCGCCATTGACACTGCGCGCCGCCAAAACCTATACTCGCTCTCCGCTTCACGGCGGATGTTCTTTGGCATCAACGAGTGGACTCCCAGTCGGGGTGTGGCGCAGCCTGGTAGCGCACCTGCCTTGGGCGCAGGGGGTCGGAGGTTCAAATCCTCTCGCCCCGACCAATCACCCCGCTCCTGGAAACCTCCGCCTGTAGCTCAGCTGGAAAGAGCAACGGACTTCTAATCCGTAGGTCAGAGGTTCGAGTCCTCTCAGGCGGGCCACCTCCCCGTATCCCTTCTGGTGAGCGTAGCTCAGTTGGTAGAGCACAGGATTGTGGCTCCTGTGGTCGTGGGTTCGATCCCCATCGCTCACCCCATATGCGCCCGTAGCTCAGATGGATAGAGCGTCAGACTCCGGATCTGAAGGTCGCTGGTTCGAATCCAGTCGGGCGTACCACCTTCCCGCCAGCCCCCGC
>JALOKS010000282.1 GCA_025456385.1 Thermoanaerobaculales bacterium
GCCGGCCCCTCGGTGCCGCCGTCCCGGCCGCCGACCAGCGACACGTCGTGGATCTCGCCCTGCACGTTGCCGCGTGCCTCCGACCTCCCCTCGCGGTTGAAGAGCTGCGCCTGGTCGCAGCTCAGCCGTCCGCGTTCGGAGACCAGCAGCACCCGCTGCCGTCCCGTCGGCTCGCCGTGCAACATGGTCAGCCCCGCCTGCGGCGACATCCGCGCGCGGTAGCCACGGGCCTCGATGCCCTCTCCGCGCAGCAGCACCCCCTGCACGAGCTCGACGTCGGTCGCCTGCCCGTCGGCGAACCACACCCGTGCGGTCTCGGCCTCGGCCCAACGGAGTGCGCCCTCCGCCGGCACCTCCCGCAGGCAGACGCCGCTCTCCGCCCGCAGGTTGATCAGACCTTCGTCGCCGAGGACGCCGCGCAGCACCATCGTCGTGAGCTCCCGTTCGAGGTAGGCCTCGCCGCCGACCATCAGCGCGCGGATCCAGGGTCCTCCCGTTGCCGCCTCGATCTGCCACCGCCCCGAGCCGTCGACCGAAGCGGTGATCCTCTCCGCGCGCAGCTCACCCATGCCGGTTCCTTCGAGATTGAAGGAGGTCGCCGTGACGCCCCCGCTCATCTCGATGTCGCGCACCGGCCCCTCTCCGGCCTCCAGCACCGCCGACATCACGGGTGCCTCGATCCGTGCGCGCGGCAGCTCGATCTCCGCTCCCTGCGGAAAGCCGAGGGTGGAGATTCCGCGCTCGTAGAGTGCGGTCGGGGCCCGGAGCGTGGCACCGCTTTCAGTGTGCAGGACGATGCCGTCGCCGAGAACCACCCGGTCCAGCTCGAGGTCGTAGGCCGCCCTCCCGGCTGTGCCGAAGGTCGCCCCGGAGACGAAGGTGACGGCGGAGTTGGCGCTGAACGTTCGCGAGCCCGCAGCGAAGCTGCCGCCATCGGTCGAGATCATGGCGCCGCCCGGAAACTGGATCCGCACGCCGCCCGCGAGCTCCGCATCCCTGGTCTGGATGTTGAAACGCGCGCCGTCACAGGTCAGGACCGGGCCCGGCTCGCCGTCGCGGTAGAACTGCAGACGCACGCCCTCGATCTCGTGCCAACCGGAGGACAGGCCGAGGGTGCGCTTCGACAGCAGCCGGAACACCTCGCGTCCAGCCACGCGCTCGACGAACTCGAAACCGGTGTAGATGCCGACGGCGGGGTCACTGGTCTCGGACCTGATCTCGTCGCCCGTCAGCAGCTCGACCGGCGTCGTGAGGCGGTGCAGGCGCTGCACGACGAGGCTCCCGATGACCAGCAGCAGGCCGACGATACCGGCTGCGCTGAGCCGGCGGAGCCAGCGGCGGGAGCTGAGGCTCATCTCTTTCTCCCCCACTCCTCCTGATCAGCCGCCGCCGACAGTCAGCGCCCCCGGCGTCCGGGCACACCCGACCCGCGGCGTCGATCAGCGGTCGTTGAAGATCCCCATCGCGCGGAACTTCTTGTAGCGGCGGGCGACCAGGGCGTCAGGCTTGATCCTGCGCAAGGTCCGCAGGTTGCGCCGCAGTGCGGCCGCCACGGTCTCGGCCATCGCCGCGGGGTCCACATGCGCGCCTCCGGGCGGCTCCGGCAGGATCTCGTCGATGACGCCGAATCCCTTGAGGTCCCTCGCCGTCAACCGCAGTGCGCGGGCCGCGTCCTCGGCGCGTGCCTGATCCTTCCACAGGATCGCCGCGCAGCCTTCGGGGGAGATCACCGAGTAGATCGCATGCTCCAGCATCAGCACCCGGTCGCCGATGCCGAGGGCGAGGGCCCCGCCCGAGCCGCCTTCGCCGGTGACCACGACGATGATCGGCACCGGCAGGGCGGCCATCTCGATCAGGTTGTTGGCAATGGCCTCGGCCTGGCCGCGCTCCTCGGCGTCGATCCCGGGGTAGGCACCGGGCGTGTCGACGAAGGAGATGACCGGCCGCCTGAAGCGCGCGCCGAGGGCCATTGCGCGCATGGCCTTGCGGTACCCGTCCGGGCGCGGCATGCCGAAGTTGCGGCGAAGCTTCTCGGCGGTGTCGCGCCCCTTCTGGTGGCCGACCACGACCACCGGCTCGTCGTCGAAGCGCGCCAGGCCGGCGACCACCGCCGGGTCGTCCGAGAAACGACGGTCGCCGTGGATCTCCGTGAAGTCGGTGAAGATGCTGTGCGTGTAGGCCATGGTGTGCGGCCGCTCGGGATGGCGGGCGAGCTGGCACTGCTGCCAGGGCGTCAGCCCGGCGAACACGGACTTGATGGTCTCCCTGAGCTCGCGCCGCGCCGCCTCGACGTCGTGCTCGGTGTGGCTCGCCGAGGTGCCGGCGAGCTCCATCGCCTGGAGCCGCGCGCGCGCCTCCTCGACGGCTTCCAGAAAGAGGGGTCGGGGCGTCGCCATCGGCCGACTCTACCTCGGAATCCGCCCGAAATCTACGTCGCCCGCTGGATCAGCGGGGGCAGGTAGTCGTCCGGCGCCGCATAGCCGAGCAGCAGGAGGAGCGTCGCCGCGAGGTTGCCCAGGCCCGGCTCCCGAATCGAGGCGTCGGCCTCGAAACCGGTGGCTTCAACGCCCGTGAGGCACCACGGCACCGGAGACAGCGTGTGGCTGGTCTTCACCAGCGGCGCGCCATCCGCATCGAGCTTGAGCGCGCCGGTGGCGAGGTCGGCCACCTCCAGCATCATCTCGAGGTTGCCGTGGTCGGCGGTCACGATCAGCGTCGCACCGGCGGCGCGCGCCGCCGCCTCGATCCTCCCCACACACTCGTCCACGACCTCCATCGCGCGCACCGCGGCGCCCAGCGACCCGGTGTGGCCGACCATGTCGCCGTTCGCGAGGTTGGCGCGGATGAAACGGTGCCCGCGGGCCTCGAGGTCGGCGATCACCACCTGCGCCACCTCGCGCGCCTTCATCTCGGGCTGCTGGTCGAAGGGAATGTCGCTGCTGGGCACCTCGACCCAGGCCTCGAGCGCGCGGTCGAAGGGCTCCGAGTTGTTGCCGTTCCAGAAGTAGGTCACGTGCCCGAACTTCTGGGTCTCGGCGGTCGCGAGCTGGCTGACGCCGTTGCGAACCAGGTACTCCGAAACCGTGCGAGAGATCGCAGGCGGGTCGACCAGGTAGCGCGGCGGGATCTTGAGGTCTCCGTCGTACTCCATCATGCCGGCGAACAGCACCTCGGGCAGAGGACCGCGCTCGAAGGCCGCGAGCGCCGGCTCGGTGAAGGCGCGCGAGATCTCGATCGCGCGGTCGCCGCGGAAGTTGAAGAAGACCACTGCGTCGCCGTCGACGATCCGCCCCACGGGCGCACCACCGGCGTCGGCGATCACGAAGGGCGGCAGGTCCTGGTCGATGATGCCGGGGTTCTCGCGGCGCAGGGTCGCGACCGCCTCGAAGGGATCGGCGAAGCACCGGCCCTCGCCCCGGACGTGGGTCCGCCAGCCCCGCTCGACCATTCCCCAGTCCGCCTCGTAGCGGTCCATGGTGATCCTCATGCGGCCGCCGCCTGACGCGACGGCCGCGTCGGCACCGCGGCCCCGGACCTCGTCGAGCACCAGCTGCAGGCGGCGCAGGTACCGCTCGAAGGACACCGGCTCGACGTCGCGACCGTCGGCCAGAGCGTGCACGCGCAGGCGACGCACGCCGTCCGCAACCGCGGCTCGGATCAGGGCCTCGAGGTGGTCGAGGTGGCTGTGCACGTTGCCGTCGGAGAGCAGCCCGATGAAGTGCAGGGTCGACGAGCGCTCGCGCACGCGGTCGACGAGCCCGCGCCAGGCCGCGGCCGCGAAGAGCGAGCGGTCGGCGATCGCCTCCTTGACCAGCCGCGCACCCTGCTCGAAGACGCGGCCGGCGCCCATGGCGTTGTGGCCGACCTCCGAGTTGCCCATGTCGTCGTCGCTCGGCAGTCCGACCGCCGTGCCGTGCGCCTTGAGCTCGCGAAACACGGGCGCCGCCGCGAACAGGCGGTCGAGATTCGGTGTCGCAGCGAGGTCGAAGGCGTTGCCCTCGTAGCCCTCGGCGCGGCCCTTGAAGAGCCCGACGCCGTCGAGAATGAGGAGCACCAGCATCAGACATGCACAGCCTCCGAGTCCGGCAACCCCCGCCCGCCCGCCGTCATTCCGGGAACCTGCAGGCGCCAGCACAATCCGAGGCGGCGGACGGCCTCGACGAAGGCCGCCGGGCCCACGGCCTCGAGCCTGGTGACGCCGGCGGGAATCCCGTACCCTGCGACCGCAGCGCCGAGCAGGGGTCCGATCTCGGCTGCGGTCTTCGAGTTCACGGCCACGGCGGCGACCCGGTTGGCCGCGAGGGCGCGCAGCGCGGCGACCGCGGGCGCCGACGGGCGGTAGGTCTGGAGGTCGAGGAGGGTGCGGTCGAGGTCGGTGAAGAGCACCCTGGGGGCGTGCGGAAAATCGCGATCAGGCGACGGGTTCAACGCCCAGCTGCTGCCGGTGCGTCGGGCCGGCGAGGGCGAAGGAGGACAACGCTGATGTTGTCGTTGCCGCCGCGCTGGTTGGCTGCGTTGATCAGCCGCTGGCAGATCTCGTCGAGCGGCTCCACCGCCTCCAGCAGCCCGGCAATCTCGTCGTCGGTCAGCATGGAGTTCAGGCCGTCGGAG
>JALOKS010000044.1 GCA_025456385.1 Thermoanaerobaculales bacterium
AGCGCCCGCGCCGCCATCCGGGCCTGGAACTCGCGGTACTCGTCGGCCGTGTGCGGCTGCGCCAGGAAGGCGTCGGTTTCGGCGAGGATCCCGCGCTCGGCCTCGAGCAGGGCGGGCAGGAAGCCGGTGCCGGCGGCGTTGTCGAGGACGGTCGCCTTGAGGTAGTCGTCCTTGTTGCCCTCGGCGAAGGGCCGCGCCAGCTTCTTCAGGCGCGCCGACTCCGCCCACAGCGGCGCCTTCTCGCCCTGCCACAGTGGCTCCGGGCTCGCTCCGGCCTCGACCCACAGCGGCACCGCGACCGCGGTCACCGGCTCGCCGGGGATGACCCACATGGTGGCCACCGAGCCGGCCGCGCCCGGCGTGCGTCCGACCAGCACTACCGCGGCCGAGGTGGAGGCCTTGTTGATGGTGTCGCGGGTGCTGATCCACAGCTCGCGGTCGCCGGGGACCGCGCCGAGCTCGAAGGGTGTCGGCTGCTCGACGAGGACGTGCCCGGTGTCGCGGCTGAAGGTGCCGAGGATGGTGCGGAAGTCGACCGGCCCCTCGGGCAGGCCCCGGAAGAGCTCGCCGGCGCGCTCGAAGCGCAGGTAGCCGGCGCCCTCCCCCGCCTCGCCGGTGCGCGCGAAGTTGGTGTTGAGCAGGCAGCTCCGAGGCTCCCCGGCGGGGTCGATCTTCTCGAAGCCGTGGTTGTGGACCTCGTACAGCATCGCGCCGCCCCCGCCGTCGAGGACGCCGAAGTTGGCGAGGCTGCCGAGCTCGGGCCCGAGGTTGGCCTCGAGGTAGGCCTCGAAGTCGGCGACCGTGCGGCAGCTGCGGAGGGCGTCGGCCATGATCAGGCCTTCGAGGTCCTCCATCTCGCCTCCCCGCTCGGGCAGGTTGTAGGCGACGGTGTTGATGATCGCGAAGCCCTCGCTGTTGAGCCCGGCCCAGCACGAGCGGCCGGAGGGCGCGTCGAAGTTGGTCAGACAGAGGTAGTCGTAGGGCTGCTCGTCGACGAAGACCACCTTGTTCGAGAGCACGTCGGTGTCGCGGTTCTTCCACAGCACCGGCCCGCCCGTCGTCGAGCCCGCGGGCTGGATCACCGCCGAGGTGCACTGCTCGCTGCGGTCCCACGCGGAGGCCGTGAGCCCCGGCACTCCCACCGCAACGGCCACCGACCACGCGAGCAGCTGACGCATGAACTCCTCCTCCCGGCGCCCCCCGCGGGACCCGCCCGAGTCTACACCGGGTCCCGCTGCGGCCGCGCGCCGGCGTGTTCGGCTACACTCGGCCCTGCCGCCGACGCGCCGCACCCGGAGGGGCCGCATGAACCGCTTGAGCCTGATCATCGCCAACCGCAACTACTCCTCGTGGTCGATGCGCGCCTGGCTCGCCCTGCGCACCACCGGCGCGCCCTTCGACGAGGTCGTGGTCCCGCTCGGGGAGGCGGACACCCGCGACCAGATCCTGCGCTGGTCGCCGAGCGGCCGCGTGCCGGCGCTGCGCGACGGCGAGCTCGTGGTCTGGGACTCGCTCGCCATCTGCGAGCACCTCGCCGAGCGCTTTCCGGAGGCCGGCCTGTGGCCGACCGAGCGCAGCGCGCGCGCCGTCGCCCGCTCGGTGGTCGCGGAGATGCACTCGGGCTTCATGGCGCTGCGCTCGCACATGCCGATGAACCTCCGCGCCTCGCGGCCCGGCGCCGGCCGCGGGCCCGGGGTCGACGACGACATCGCCCGCATCATCGCGATCTGGGAGGCCTGCCGGCGCGACTTCGGCGCGGGCGGCGAGCTGCTGTTCGGGCGCTTCGGCATCGCCGACGCCTTCTTCGCCCCGGTGGTCAGCCGCTTCCTCACCTACGGCGTCGCGCCGACCGGCGCGGCCGGCGCGTACATGGCCGCGCTGTGGGCGGAGCCGGCGGTCCGGGAGTGGGCGGAGGCCGCGCGCGCCGAGTCCTGGCGGGTCGCCCGCTACGAGACCTGAGCGGTCCCCCCGAGGAGGCTCAGGCCAGGACCTCGAGCTCCGAGCGGTCGCGTCCGCCTTCCTTCGCCCGGTACAGCGCGCGGTCGGCCGCGCGCAGCAGCTCCGCCGGATCGCCGCCGCGGTCGGGCCCGACCACCGTGGCGCCGAGGCTGATCGTGACGGCCAGGCCCTGTCCGCCGGCCTCGATCGGCGAGGAGCGGCAGGCGAGGCGCGCGCGCTCCATGACCTCGATCGCCGTCTGGGTGTCGCCGGGCGACAGGATCACCAGGAACTCCTCGCCGCCGAGCCGCCCGAAGACGTCGGCCGCGCGCAGGGTCGAGCCGACGCGACGGGTGACCTCGCTCAGCACCTCGTCGCCCGCGAGGTGGCCGATGCGGTCGTTGACCTCCTTGAAGTGGTCGATGTCGAGCATGAAAGCCGCGAGCGGGCGGCGCTCGCGCCGGCTGCGCGCGAGCTCGCGCTGCAGCAGCTCGAGGATCGAGCGCCGGTTCCAGAGCCCGGTCAGGCTGTCGCGGGTGGCCAGGCGCTCGAGGGAGTCCATGGTCTCCTGGAGGCGCTCGTTCAGGCGCAGCAGCTCCTGGTAGAGGCGCCCCTTCTCGAGAATCATCGCCAGCTGCCCGGCGAGCTGCATGAAGAGCTGCTGGTGGATCTCGGTGTAGATCCCGGGCCGGGTGCTGGAGAAGAACAGGAAACCGGCCGGCTCGCCTTTGACGACCAGCGGGCAGGTGAGGCTCGCGCGCATGCCCTCGGCGACGACGAGCCGCGTGGACTCCGAGCGCGGGTGCGCTGCGAGGTAGGCCTCGAGGTCGTTGAGGATCCGCGGACGCCCTGTGCGCAGGACCTCCTCGAGGCTCGAACCCGCGAGCGGCGCCGCGTAGCCCAGCGCGAGCCGGATCTCGGTCGCCTCGGAGCGGGCCCAGCGGGCGCGCACCACCGTCCCCCCGCCCTCGAGCAGGGCGAGCCCGATCCGGTCGTAGGGGATCAGCGAGAAGAAGGAGTCGTAGACGAGGTTCAGCACATCCTCGAGGACGAGGCCCTCGTTGATGCGCTGGGTGACGCGGGTGAGAATCGCCGACCGCTCGGAGCGGCGCTCGAGGGCGGCCGCGAGCTCCGCGAGCGCGGCGCCGAGCCGTCCGATCTCGTCACCTTCGCCGCCGCGGATCTCGAGGTCGAAGCGGCCCTGCCGCAGCGCTTCGACCGCCTCGCAGTAGCGCGCGATCCGCTCGTCGCTCACCCGGAGCTCTCCCCGGTGCGGGCTTCGACGGAGGCCTGCTCGCGCCCGCCGAGGAACCACAACCAGCGCCCCAGCCTGGTCTCCAGGGACTCCATGTAGGTGTAGATAACCGGGGTGATGAACAGGGTCAAGGACTGCGAGACCACGAGGCCGCCGACCACCGCGAGCCCGAGCGGTTGCCGAGCCTCCGCGCCGGCGCCGATGCCGAGCGCGATCGGAAGGGTCCCGAAGAACGCTGCCATCGTGGTCATCATGATCGGGCGGAAGCGAACTACGCAGGCCTCGTAGATGGCGTCGGCGGGCGCCCTGCCGCGGACGCGCTGAGCCTCGATCGCGAAGTCGATCATGATGATGCCGTTCTTCTTGACAAGCCCGACCAGCATGATCACGCCCACGAAGGCGTAGATGTTGAGATCGACGCGGAACAGGAGCAGCGTCGCGAGTGCGCCGAGGCCGGCGAGCGGCAGGGCCGACAGGATGGTGAACGGGTGGATGAAGCTCTCGTAGAGAATGCCCAGCACCATGTAGATGACGAGGATCGCCACCACGAGCAGGAGACCGAGGCCCCCCATCGACGACCGGAAAGCCTGCGCGGCACCCTGGAACATCGGCGTGATGGAGGCGGGCAGGATCTCCCGCGCCAGGCGCTCGACCTCGACGGTGGCCGGACCGAGCGACATTCCGGGCGCCAGGTTGAACGACAGCGTCACCGACGGGACCTGGCCGGAGTGGTTGACGGTCAGGGGCCCGAGCCCGGGAGTCATGGTGACCAGCGAGTCGAGAGGCACGAGCCCGCCGGCAGCCGACCTCACGTAGAGCCGCGAGAGGTCGAGGATGTCGGTTTGGTACTCGGGCAGCAGCTCCATGATGACGCGGTACTGATTGTTGGGCGCGAAGATGGTCGAGATCTGGCGGCTGCCGTAGGCGCTGTAGAGCGCGTCCTCGATCTGGCGCGCGGTGACGCCGAGCGCGGATGCCTTGTCGCGGTTGATGTCGATGTCGATCTGCGGGTTCTTCAGCTGCAGATCGCTCGAGACGTCGACGAGCATCGGGTGCTCGCGGAGCCGCGACTCGAGCAGCGGCGCGAAGCGGTACAGCTCGTCTGTGTCGGGTCCGGTCAGCGTCAGCTGGTACTGCGCCCGCGTCATGCGGCCGCCGACCTGGATCGCCGGCGGGGTCTGCGCGTAGACCCGCACCCCGGGGATCCGTGCCAGCTTCGGCCGCAGCCCTTCCACCACCTGATCCGACGTGAGCTCGCGCTCGCTCCTCGGCTTGAGACGGGCGAAGAAGAAGCCGGTGTTGGAGGCGCCCATGCCGCCGCGGCCGCCGGCCGACGACATGAAGGCAGCGATGTTCGGGTCCGCTGCGAGGACGGCGGCGACCTGCTTCTGGTGCTCGGCCATCGCCTGGAACGAGATGCCCTCGATGGCCTCCACCTGGCCGAAGATCTGGCTGATGTCCTGTGAGGGGATGAAACCCTTCGGGATCATCATGAACAGCACACCGGTCAGCGCGGTGATGACGGCTGTTGAGGCCACCATGGTGCGCCGGTGCCGCAGGGACCACCTCAAACCGACCTCGTAGGCTGCCAGCATGCCGGCGAAAAAGCGCTCGAAGAAGTTGTAGAGCGCGTGGTGCGCGACGCTCCCCGCCGGACGGATGAAGCGGCTCGCGAGCATGGGCGTCAGGCTCAGCGCGATGAAGCCGGAGATCAGAACCGCCGCCCCGATGGTGACCGCGAACTCACGGAACAGCCGGCCGACGATGCCGCCCATGAAGAGTACCGGGATGAAGACGGCTGCCAGCGACAGCGTCATCGACACGATCGTGAAGCTGATCTCCCGAGCGCCGTCGAGGGCGGCCTCGAAGGGCCGCTTGCCCATCTCCATGTGGCGGACGATGTTCTCGAGCATGACGATGGCGTCATCCACGACGAACCCGACGGACAGCGTCAGCGCCATCAACGACAGGTTGTCCAGCGAGTAGTCCAGCAGGTACATCACCGTGAAGGTGCCGACGATGGACATCGGCATCGCGAGTGAGGGGATGGCGGTCGCGGACAGGTTGCGCAGGAACATGAAGATGACGAGGATGACCAGGACCAGCGTCACCAGCAGGGTCAGCTTGACGTCGTTGACCGACTCGTGGATGGAGATCGAGCGATCGAAGAGCACCTCGAGGGACACGCTGGCCGGGAGCTGCTGCTCGAACATCGGCAGCAGCTCCCGCACCCGGTTCGCGACATCGACGGTGTTGGTGCCGGGCTGGCGCTGGATGGCCAGGACCACTGCCCGCTGATCGATGAACCAGGCGGCCGTCTTGTCGTTCTCCACGCTGTCCCGCACAGCGCCCAGCTCGTCGAGGCGCACCGGCCGGCCGTCGCGGTAGGCGACAACCAGCGGCCGGTACGCCGCCGCGCTGGTGAGCTGGCCCCGGGTCTGGATGGTGTACGCCGTCTGCGGGCCGTAGAGGATGCCGCTGGGGAGGTTGACGTTCGCGGCCTGCACCGCGCCTGCGACCTCGTCGATGCCGATGCCGCGGGTGGCGAGGGCCGTCGGGTCGACCTGGATCCTCACCGCGTACTTCTGTGAGCCGTAGACCTGCACCTGCGCCACGCCCAGGACCGTCGAGATCCTCTGCGCCATCATCGTCGAGCCGTACTCGTCGAGCTCGTAGAGCGGGAGCGTCGGTGAGGTCAGCGCGATGTAGAGGATCGGCTGGTCGGCGGGGTTGACCTTCTGATAGGTCGGCGGCGAGGGCATGTCCTGCGGCAGCTGGCGGTTGGCTCGCGCGATCGCGGCCTGGACGTCCTGGGCCGCGGCGTCGATGTCGCGGGAGAGGTTGAACTGCAGCACGATGCCGGTGTTGCCGAGGGAGCTCGTCGAGCTCATCGAGTCCACGCCGGCGATCGTCGAGAACTCCTTCTCGAGCGGCGTCGCCACCGACGAGGCCATGGTGTCGGGGTTGGCGCCCGGCAGCGCGGCGGAGACCGAGATGGTCGGGAAATCGACGTTCGGCAGGTCGCTCACCGGCAGCAGCCGGTAGGCCATCGTGCCGAAGAGCAGAATGCCGGCCATGACCAGGGTGGTCATCACCGGCCGGCGGATGAAGAGCTCGGAGAGGTTCATGACGGCCGGCCGTACGTCCCGGGAGCCCCCTTGACATCGACAACGCTCCCCGGCACCAGCCGCAGCTGGCCGTCGGTGACGACGGTCTCGCCGGCGCTCAACCCGCGGTCGATCACCGCGTCTGGGCCGTCCACCCGGTTCACCTGCACCGGCCGCAGCTCGACGCTCCGGTCATCCCTGATCACGAACACGTGCTGCCCGTCCTGGCCCGTCATCACCGCCGGCGCAGGGCACACCACGCGGCCGCTCTCCTCGCCGAGCACCACGGTCACGTCGACGAACTGGCCGGGCCACAGCCGCTCCTCCGCGTTGGCGAAGGTGGCCTTCAGGAGAATGGTGCTTGTGGAGGTGTCAACGGCGTTGTCGACGAAGCTCAGCTCGCCGGTCAAGGGCCCGGCCGGGTCGGCCGGCAGCGAGGCGATAACCACGATTCCGTCCCGGCGGTGAGCGAGGACCGCCGCCAGGTGCTGAGCCGGGACGGAGAACGAGACCTTGATCGGCGCGATCTGGTTGATGGTCACCATCGCCCGGTCGTCGTTCGCTTTGATGAGGTTGCCGACCTTGGCGTTCAAGTTGCCGGCGCGGCCGGTCACCGGCGCCAGGATCGTGCAGTACTCCAGGTTGAGGCGCGCCGTCACCACCGCGGCCTGGTCGGCGGCCACCGCGGCCTTCAGCGCCGCCGCGTCGGCGAGAACCTGATCGTACTGCTCCTTGGTGACGAAGTCCTGGCCGACGAGGCTCGCGTAGCGGCCGATGTCGGCCTCCGCCTTGCCGAGCAGGGCCTGGTCGCGGGCGAGCATCGCTTCGGCCTGCGCCAGAGCGGCCTCGTAGGGTCGGGGGTCGATCACGAAGAGGACGTCGCCGCGCCTCACGAGCTCCCCTTCGCGGAAGAGGACCCGCAGCAGCTCGCCGCCGATTCGCGCCTTGACGGCGACCGTCTCGATGGCCTCGACGTTGCCGATCGCGCGGAACGAGATCGGCATGGTCCTGAGCTCGACGGTGGCCGCCGCGACCGGGACCGGGAGCGGCGCCCCGCGCTGCACCTGCTCCGCGCCCCCGCAGCCCGCGGTTCCCGCGACGAAGGCCAGCAGCAGGGTCGCCACCATGGTCCCGCCCGGGTCGCTGATCAGGAGGCGGTTCGCGAGCGGCCTCGGGCTGCCACCACGCTTCGTGTCGCACGGCCGCAGCAGCTTCCTCGTCATGGTACGTCCTCCCGGGTCACGGAGACGGCGGTCTTGAGCGCCGGCGAGGCGACACCGACGTCGCGGGCGAGCTGCGCCAGCGCGTAGAACCAGGACGATCGGGCCAGGATCTCCTCGGCGCGGGCGTCCGCGAGCGCGGACTGCGCGGCGAGGAGGTCGATGATGGTGCCGACTCCCTCCCGGTACCGGCCGAGCGCCACCCTTTCGGACTGCTCGGCGCTGGCCAACAGGTCGCGGCTCGTCTTCACGAGCTGCGTCGCCGTCTGCAGGCCGTAGTAGCTGGTCCACACCTGCAGGATGACCTGCTGCTCCAGCGTGGCGGCCTGGGCGGCGGCGGCGGCCGCCTCGTCCTTCGCCTGCTGGACCTTGTACTTGGTTTCGAAGCCGGTGAAGAGCGGGATCCTCAGCGCGAGTCGAGCCGACCAATTGTCGCCGTAGCTCGCGAAGGTCGAGGGGTCGAAGTAGGTGCGGTTGGCGTCCGCCGTCGCGAGCAGGCTTGGCAAGCCGTCGGCACGGGCCGACCGGATGCGCACGCCCGCCCGCTCCGCCTGCAGGCGCACGGCGGCGAGGTCCGGCCGCGCCGCCTGCGCCTGCTCGATCAGCTCCTCGACCGTTTTCGAGGCGAAGTCCAGCGGCAGCTCCGTCGGCAGCTCGCCGACGTCGTAGGGCGTTGTCGCGGGCAGCCCCATGGCCGTGGCGAGGGCCCCCCGCAGCGCGAGCACCTGGCCGGACAGCCGGTCCACGGCGAGCTGCTCCTGCGACATCGCGGTCCGGGCCTGCAGCACGTCCGCGATGGTGGCGACGCCCGCGTCCCTGCGGCCCGTCGCCGCCTCGAGAGCGGTCTGCGCCTGCGTGAGGGCGGTCCGCGCGGCGGCGAGCTGGGCTCTCGCGTTGAGGTACTCAACGTAGGTCTGCTGCACTCCCAGGATGACGTCCTGCACGACGGAGGTGTGGGTCCAGTCGGCGGCGAGCAGCGCCAGGCGCGCGGCCTCCGCATCGGCGGCGCGCCCCCCCAGGTCGAGCACGAGGTAGGAGAGGGCGAGCTCCGGGCCGTAGCTCGTCAGCTGGTAGTCGAACTGGCCGCCGAGTGCGCTCTGCTTGGTGCGGGCGGCGTAGGCGTTGAGGTCGAGCTGCGGGTAGTAGGCCGCGCGGTCGATACCGAGCTGGGCGCGGGCCGCCAGCGCCTGGAAGTAGCTCGCGCGCGTCAGCGGGTTGTTGCGCAGCGCAACCTCGACCACGTCTGCCACCGTCAGGGCACCGCCGTCGGCGAAAAATTGCTCCGGGATCGACGGCTGCGGGGCCGAGGATGGGGGCGGCAGCGGGAGATTCGCGACGAGCTCCGGTGCCGCCGGCACCGGCGCCTCGGCTGTCAGGCCCCGCGGCAGGATGGTGGCGCAGGCGGTCGCCGCTGCGGCCGACCCGGCGATCAGCGCCAGGCGGAAAGCCCTCATCTCCTCCCTCCAAGAGGCGTTGGCGCCGGGCCGTGGCGGGTCGAAGCTCTCCGACGCGCCGACACCCTGGCGCGAGAACGCACGCGCCAGCATACGCCGCTCCCGGCAGATCCGGACCCCGCGCCGGGAGCCGGAGGCGCCGCTTGCGTACAATTGCGGAGGATGGCACCTCGCGACCGTCGTCGGCCCGGACTCGGATCCCGGCTCTCACCACGAGCCGGGGCAGGCCGAGGGACCAGCTGATGCGCGATCAGGACCACCTCGACGGCATCGCCCGCCTCAACGAAGGAGAGCTCGCCGAGGTCTCCTTCGCGGTCCTGCTGTACGCCCTCGCCCGCTCCCGGCGGACGATCGCGGTCGAGATCTCCCGTGGCCCGCTGCAGAAGGTGGTCTTCCTCGAGGACGGGGTACCGGTGGACTGCCGCTCCAACCTCGTGACGGAGACCCTCGGCCGCTTCATGGTCGGCGGCGGCTACCTGAGCGCGGCGGCGGCCGACACCGTCTTCCGGGAATCGGTCGCGCGCTCGCTGCGCTTCGGCGAGGTGCTCATCGAGAAGGGCCTCTTCACCGCGGAGGAGCTGCTCCGGATCCTCCAGCAGAACCTCGCGCACAAGCTCCTCGACCCGTTCTCCTGGCGCGACGGGGGCTTCCGGATGTCGGCCGAGCTCGCGCCGACCGACGTGCCGCTCAAGGTCAACGTGCCGCAGCTGATCCTGATCGGGGTCACGCGCTTCGCGACCCAACAGCAGATCGACGCCTCGGTCGCGCCCCTCATCGGCGCGCCCCTCGCGCTCAACCCGAGGCCGCCGCTGCCGGTCGCCGAGCTCCGGCTGCCCGCGGGGCCCGCCGCTCTGCTCGGCGCCCTGCGCGAGCGCCCGCTGCGCATCGACGAGCTCGCCACCGCCTCGGGGATGGCCTTCGGCGAGCTGACCCGCCACCTGCACGCGCTGACTCTCATCGAGATGGTCGTGCCCGAGGACCGGCTGCCGAAGAGCGCCCGGCCGGTCCAGGGGGCGTCGGCCGGCGCGGCGCCGGCGGCTCCGTCCCGCCCGGCCGCGGCGGCGAAGGCCACGGACCGCCGGCGCAACGAGCTCATGGAGCTCGCCCTCAATCACCGCCGCAAGGACCCCTGCGAGCTGCTCGGAGTCGACCCCGAGCGGATCGCGGCGACCGCCCAGGCCCGTTTTCTCGCCTTCGCCGAAAGGTTCGCGCCGTGGAGCTTCGAGCCCGAGCTCGCCGAGCCGGCGCGCGAGGTCTTCCTCGCCGGCGCCCGCGCGTACGCGAGGCTCTGCGAGCCGCCCCGCCTCCCCCGGCCTGCCGCCGAGCCCCCGCGCCCGCCGGCGGCGCCGGCCCGCGAGGCGTACCGGGTCTCGACCGAGCTCCTCGACCCCGAGCAGCAGTTCCGGGCGGGCATGGAGCTCGTGGCCGCGGGCCGCTTCGAGCGCGCGCTGGCGCAGCTCGAGTACGCGGTCGATCTCGACCCGCAGAACCTCCGTTACCGCTGTGAGCTCGCGAGCTGCCGCTACCTGGCGAACCCGGAGGCGAACGTGATCCGGGCGCTCGAGGAGCTGCGCGAGGTCACCCGCGTCGACCCCGGCTTCGGCCTCGCCCTCTACTCCATCGGCGACATCCTGCGTCGCGCCGGCAACCTCGACGACGCCGAGGTCTTCCTCAAGCGCTCGGTCAAGCCGCTGGCCCCCGACCGGCGCCCGATCGAGGCCCTGCGAGCGCTGACCCGGCAGCGCAAGGCCCAGGCCTGAGAGCTCGGCTGCCGCTGACCTCGCGGACATCCTCGATCTGGCAGCCGGTGTGGATCAGGTGCGCCGCCTCCGGCAGGTGGACCTCGGAGACCGCTCAG
The DNA here is from genome assembly GCA_025456385.1 of Thermoanaerobaculales bacterium. Classification (GTDB taxonomy): domain Bacteria; phylum Acidobacteriota; class Thermoanaerobaculia; order Thermoanaerobaculales; family Sulfomarinibacteraceae; genus Sulfomarinibacter. The sequence goes on from JALOKS010000044.1 coordinate 10,833, forward strand.
CGCCCGCCGTCGACCGCGAGCTCCAGGAAGTGCCGCAGGATCGTCGAGGCCTCCGGGCTGGGCGTCGCCGGCCGGTCGGAGTCCTCGGCGACGTACTGCTTGGCGTAGGCGACGCAGCGGTCGAGGTTGGTGTCGTGGTCGAGCTCGGGGTGGAACTGGGTCGCCCAGATCGGCGCCTCCGGAACCCGCAGGGCCTGGTGCGGGCAGCGGCGGCTGGTGGCGAGGTTGGGCACGCCGGGAGGGAGCTCGGTGGCGCGGTCGAGGTGGCCCATCTGGGCGACGAAGCGCTCGGGCAACCGGCCGAAGAGCTCGTCCCTGCGGCCCTCGTCGGTGAGCGTGACGTTGAAGGAGCCGACCTCGCGGCACGCGGGGTCGTGCTCGACGCGGCCCCCGAGGGCTTCGACCAGCAGCTGGTAGCCGAAGCAGGAACCGAAGATCGGGAAGCGGCGCCGCACGAGCCGGCGCAGGAGGTCGGCGGTCGGCTCGAAGAAGGGGTGCTCGGGAGCGGCGACCGAGAAGTCGCCAGCGCCGCCGATCAGCAGGGCCCCCCGCTCCACCACGAGGTCGAGGGCCGGCACGCCGTCGACGAGGTTGCGGAACTGCAGCTCCGCCGGGTCCCGGCCGGTGGCGGCGGCGAAGCACCGCCGCTCGTGCTCGAGCATCGGATCGGATGCCCGTCGTGCCTGCAGCACCAGAAGGCGCATGATTCGCTGAGGGCTGCCTGCACCTTAGCAGACGACTGCTGTTTTGTTCAAGGGCGCATGAAATCCTGCAACCGCGAATCGCGACCGGACAGGCATGGGGAGGCAGACGGCTGAGTTCGAGATTTCGAATTTCGCATTCGGACAGAAGGGCATCTGAGATCGGATACCTGCGATCGGTGGCCAGCGGCAGGAGCAGAGGCCGCGGCAGCGGCGCGGATCGCCTGCTCGGCGATCGACGTGAGAGGCGTCGGCACCCTCATGACGAGCCTGATCGCCGTGCCTGCGGCCTCGAGGGCCTTCGAGTGGGCGAGGAGCGTGCTGTGCTGGCCGGTCGTGGACATGGTCACCTCCGGGTCGTTCACAGCTCTCGCGGAGCTGGCGAGGCGTCCGGAGTCAAGGGTCGCGCAGCGACCGGCCGCAGGCCGGCTCGCCCTTGACGCCGGACGCCTCGCCAGCCAGCGACCCGAGGGAACGACCCGGAGGTGGCCATGCAGCAGCCCACTCGCCCTGCATCCGGGCACGGAGACGGAAACGGGCACGGAAACGGGCACAGCCCACTGCCACGGTTCACTGCC
>JALOKS010000045.1 GCA_025456385.1 Thermoanaerobaculales bacterium
TGTCGAGATCGGGCACCACCACCGGCCGCAGGCACACCACCGCGAGGGCCGTGGCGTCCCGCTCGAGGATCGCGGCGCTCATCCCGCTGTCGAGGGTCAGGATCTGCGGCGGGGTCGCGAACCGCGGGTCGAAGACCTGCGGCGGCAGGATCACGATCGCCGCCCCCGGGTGTCGCGGCAGCCACCGGCGTGCGGCGTCACGAACGGTCGCTCCGGTCACGCCGTCGCCGGCGAACAGGAACTCACGCACCGCGGCGGCGCCGCCCGCCCGCCACAGCGAGAGCAGGTGCAGCGCGCCGGCCGGATGCTCCTCGAGGATGGCGCGCCGTCGCACCGCGAGGCGCCGCGCCGCGGCCTCGACCATGGCATCCTGCAGCCGCGGCTCCTCGGCGACCCGCGCGAGCCCGAGCCGCAGCCGCGACAGGGTGGGATCGACGGCGGCCGCGTCCACCCGCGCCTCGAGCAGGCCGCGGTCGCCGTCGACCCGCGTCCGCAGGCCGGCGAGGCGCAGCTCCCACAGCACCTCCACCGGCGTCCGCTGGGGATCGCCCGGCGGCGGCAGCGCGACCTCGAGCCGGAGCTCGGCATCGCTGCCGGGGGGCCCGAGTCGCCGCTCGGTGCGGCCCTCCTCGAGGCCGCGAGAGGCGAGGGTCGGCAGCGGGGTCGGCGCCACTCCCCCGAGCGCGCGCTCGACCGTGCTCCGCACCACTCCCGGCAGGGCGGCGCCGGTCACGATGATGACGGGCGGCGGGTCGCCCGCAGCGGCGGTGAGCGCGGCTTCGAGCTCGGCGACAAAGGTCAGCTCGCCCGCGGTGACGACCCGCGGTCCGCCCTCGGCGGAAGCCGGTCCGGGCCAGGCGACGGTGGTGGCTTCGGCGAGCGCCACGCCGACCACGATCAGCTCGCTGCCGTTGTCGAGCCGCGTCGCGTGGAGGGTCTGGCTCGCGGCCTGCGGCAGCGGCCCGAGAAGCGCCGTCACCAGCCAGAGAAAACACTGAAGACAGGACCCTTGCAGCTTCATAGCGGCGGTCATGGTAGCATGCCGGCCCATGCGTTCCGAACCGGGCATGGCCGCGCCGGCGAGCGTCCTCGGCTCCTGGATGGCCGCCGCCGTCGCCGTGCCGCTGGCGCTCGTGCTGGCAGCGGCGGGTCAGGGACTGGGGGCGCTCGCCGGCGGCTGCAGCTGGATCGGGCTCAGCCTGCCCCTCGATCGCCCGGTGTGGGCGCTGGTGAACCAGCCGCAGCTCAACTTCGCCGCCGGCGCCGGCGCCACCGGCTACTGGTTGGGCTCCTGGCTGCTGCCGATGCTGGCTGCATGCGCAGCGCTCGGGCTGAGGCCCCGCTCACGGTCGCTCCTCGTCGAGCTGCTCTGCCTCCAGATCGCCTGGGCCGCGGTCAGCGTCGCCGGTTCCTGGCTGCCCCTCCTCGACCCCGCGGACGGTCACCTCGCCCGCTGGCTCGCCCTGCAGCGGCTGCCGGCCGCGCTGCTGTGGGCGGCACCGGCGGCGGCCGCCCTCGCCGGCGCCCTGCCGGCGATTCGGCTGTTGGCACTCGCGCGCCGCCGGCGGTCCGACATCGGCCGCCTCGGGCGGGTGGCCCTCGTCGTCGCGCACCTCGCCGTGCCGAGCGGCGCCTGGGCGGGTCTCGCCTGGCTCGCCCGGCGCGAGCTGCCGCTGTCGGCCCTCGGCGGCCTGGCGCTGCCGCTCGCGGTCGCGCTCGGCCTCGCCTGGCTGCGCTACCCGCCGGTGCATGTCGGCCGGCTCGAGCGGCCCACTCTCGGGGGCTTCGCCGCCGTGGCGGTCGCGATCGCGGTCGCGGCGGCCGCGCTGTGGTTCGGCGGCCGGCCGCTTCCGGGAGGGCGCGCGGCGGGGCTCCTGTGGGCCCGCCCCGGCGACTTCAACAACATCCGCCCGTGGGTCGAGCCGCAGCCGCTCCGGCTGCCCGCCCGGCCGTCCCCCGACCCGGCATAAGCGGCGCGCGGCGCGGGTTATACTCGTCGCTACGCGTCTGCGGCCAAGGCGCCGCCCATCGAAAGGGGTCCCAACCATGAAGTCCAAGGTCGAGCAGGGTCTCAACGAGCAGATCCACGCCGAGTTCTTCTCCTTCTACCTCTACCTCGCGGTGTCGGCATACTTCACCAAGCTGCACCTCGAGGGCTTCGCGCACTGGATGCGGGTGCAGGCTCAGGAGGAGCTCGCGCACGCCATGAAGCTCTTCGACTACCTGAACGAGCGCGGCGGGGCCGTGCGGCTTCTCGCCGTCGAATCGCCGCAGAGCGAGTGGGCTTCGCCGTCCGCCGCGGTCGAGGCGGTCCTCAAGCACGAGCAGCACATCAGCGAGCGCATCAACCGGCTCGTCGACCTCGCGAACGGCGAGAACGACCACGCGACCGCGGTCATGCTGCACTGGTACGTCAGAGAGCAGGTCGAGGAGGAGGCCACCGCCGACACCCTCTACCACCAGGTGAAGATGGTCGAGGCGAGCCCGCACGGCCTGCTCATGATCGACCGCGAGCTCGCGGGGCGGCCGGCGGCCGCGCCGGCGGCCGAGGCCGAGGCCTGAGCGCGTCCTCCACAAGCGCCCGCGCGACGTCGACGCCGGTCGCGGCCTCGAGGCGCAGGAAGCCCGGGGTGGGGTTGAGCTCCAGGACCACCGGCCCGGCGGCGGTCGCCACCAAGTCGACGCCGCACTGACCGAGGCCGAGCGCGGCAGCGGCGGCGGTAGCGAGTGCCGCCTCGGCGCGGGTCGGCGCGTACGGAGCGACCGCGCCCCCTCGCGCCGCGTTCGAGCGCCACTCGCCGGCGGCGGCGCTGAAGCGCGCGGCCGCCACCACCGTCCCCCCGGCCACCAGCAGCCGCAGGCTCTCGCGCCCCTCCTCCAGCCAGCGCTGCACGATCACCTCGTCGCCCAGCCGCCACAGGCTGTCGAGCACCGCCTCGAGGTGGTCGCGGCTGGCGCAGCGGATGGCGCCGACGCCCATCCGCGAGCGGCGCTGCTTGACCACCACCGGCAGGCCGAAGCGGCTGGCGGCGGCGGCAAGAGCCTCCGGGTCGGCGCCGGCGAGGGTCGGCGGCACCGGCAGACCGGCCGCCGCGAGGGCGGAGATCGTCGCCCAGTGGTCGCGGCCGAGGCGGATCGCCGACGGCGGGTTGGGTGTGGCGACCCCCTGCGCGACGATCGCCTCGAGCACCGCGAGCAGGCTGTCCGGGCGCCAGTTGCCGACCCGCGCGAGGGCTGCGTCGGGCAGCGGCAGCGGGCCCTCGGGGCCGATCACGGCCATGCAGCCGTTCTCGACGACCGCGCTGAGCGTCGTGGCGTCGATGGTGACGAGCTCGAGCCGCAGCGCAGCGGCGGCCGCGGCGAACCTGCTGTTCACCGCGAGCTCGGGCCGGGCCGTCAGGAGGAGAAGGCGCACCGACGTATGGTAGCGCAGGGCCTCATCCGGCCGCCGGGGTGGGGACCGGTATACTCGGCCCATGATCCGCGGGAGCCTCGACCATCTGCACTTCGGGGACCTCTTGCAGTGGTTCCAGATGGGCGGCGTCAGCGGCCGCCTGAGCCTGAAGGGCCCGCGCGGCGAGCGGCGGCTCGACTTCAAGGAGGGCCGGGTCTGCTACGTGTCCTCGACCATCGCCGAGGAGCGGCTCGCCTCCTGGCTGGCCCGACGCACGATGGTGCCGCGGGCCGAGCTCCGCCGACTGCTCGCACAGTCGATGCTGCGGCGGGCGCTGTTCACGGACCTGCTCGTCGCCGAGGGTCTGATCGGCGCGGCCGAGCTGCAGGTCGTGCTCACCGACCTCGCCGAGACCATCACCAGCCGCCTGCTGGCGGCGGCCGAGGTCGAGTTCGAGTTCGACCCCGCCCACCCGGTGCTCGACACCCTGGGCCTCAGCCTCAGCGCGCAGCCCAACCGCCTCCTCATGGAGGCCGCGCGCCGCACCGACGAGTACACCGCGGCGGCCCCGGAGGACGCGGAGCACGAGCTGCCCCTCGCCGGCGACGCCTTCGAAAGCCTGTTCTGGGAGCTGGTGCGCGACGGCGTGTCGGGCGACGAGCCGCTCACCGGCGACGAGCTGAAGACCCTGCACGACCTGGTTCGGGACATCGTTCGCACCCTGGCGCAGTGGCTCGCCTGCAGCCCGGGCCTGGTGCCGGTGCCGGCCCGTCAGCTCGCGGAGCTCGGTCGCGCGGCTGCCGAAGGGGAGCCGGTGGGCCTCTTCGGGCTCGCGCACTCGTGCTGGAACCAGATGGTCTTCGCCCGCGCGGTGCACGACGGGGCAGATGCCGGTCCGGGCGGCCTCGCCGAGCTCGAGCAGGTGCCGGCCGGGCTCGACGTGCGCCGTGAGCTGGCGGGCGCCCCCTTCCTGAAGCGGCCCGACGCCCCCCGTCTCGACGGCCTCGTGCAGCAGGTCGTCGTCGCGTGGACGCGGGCCGCGGGCGCGGCCGCGCCGCATCTCGGCGTCGACCCCGGGGCCGCCGCGCTCGCCGTTCACTTGGTCGTGGTTCCGACCGACCTCGTGCTGTGGGTGCTGGCAACCCTGCCCGTCCCGCACCGCAACCTCCGCCGCGCCCTTCTCGAGCGGCTGCCCCGCCGGCTCGGGGCGAGCCTCGGCCGCCTCGCCGACTTCCCGAAGCTCTTCTGTGAGGTCCTCGAGCCGCTGCGGGCGACGCCTCTCGGCGTCTGCCTGCAGCTCGGGCGCGCGACGCTGCCGACCACCGGTCCCTGGCCGCGCACCGTCCCCGGCGACGACCGCGACCACGCCGGCGTTGCCTCCGCGACCGCCCTGGCGCTCGCCGCCGACGCCGCACGGCAGGCGGTCTCGGAGATCGGCGCCGACACCCTGGCCGCCGGCTGAGGCGGACCCGCTCAGGCCTGCGGCAAGGCGAGCTCGACCCTGGTGCCCTCACCGGGGGTGCTCGTGATGGAGAGCTCGCCGCCGTGGTTTTCGAGCACGCGCTTGGCGATGGTCAGCCCGAGGCCGAGGCCGTAGCGCTTGCCGGCGCCCGCGTCGGCGCCCTGCCAGAAGGCCGCGCACGCGTGGCCGAGGTCGGCCTCCGGGATGCCGGCGCCGGTGTCGATCACCAGCAGGTTGAGCCAGGGGCTGAGCCCGCGGGAGGCCCTGCGGACCTCGACCGTGACCCGCCCGCCCCGGCGGTTGAACTCGATGCCGTTGCGGACGACCGCGCGCAGAGCGACCTCGATGCCCTCAGCCTCGCAGGAGATGGTCGCGAGGTCGCTCGGCGCGAGGACGTGGATGGTGACCCCGCGCTCCTTGGCGAGGTCCCGCAGGGGTGCGATCGCGCGCCGCAACAGGTCCTGCGCCGGCACTGCGCCGACCTCGAGCGTCCCCGCGCCGCCGCCCAGCACCGCGGCCTGGAAGATGCTCTCGATCATCTCGTTGAGCCGCTCCGCCTCGTCGCGGACGACCGTGAGCAGCCGCCGCCCCTTCTCGGGGGACAGCTCGGCCTCGCGGCCGAGCACCTTGGCGGCCGTGGTGAGGGAGGTGACCGGGGTGCGAAGCTCGAGGGACAGGCGCTGGATGAGCTCGTTTCTGACCCCGTCGAGAGCTGCCAGGTCACGGTACGCGACCTCGAGCATCGACTTCTTGTCGGCGAGGTCGGCCGCCAGCCGGCGGGACTCGGCGAGGGTTGTGCGCAGCTCGGCCGTGCGGCCTGCCACCTGCTCCTCCAGACCCCGGCTCAGCTCCTCCATCTGCTGCCAGGCGACGGCGTTGGCGTAGCCCATGGCGGCTGCGGAGGCAAGCACGGTCACGAGCTGGAGATCCTCCTCGTCGAACTCCGCCCGGTTGTCGTCGCCGTAGACGGCGAGCAGCCCCAAGGTCTTGTCCTGGGCGAGCAGCGGCACCGCCACGACCGAGGCGAAGGCGGCGGCCTCGATCGCCATCAAGGTCATGGCCTGGCTGTCGTCGTCGAGGCTCCGGCTCGCGAGACAGGGGGTTCTGGCGTCGAGCAGGGCGCTCGCCACCGGCCGGCCCCCGGGATCCATGATGCGCAGCAGGGGATCGGCCTCGAAGCCGTGGACCACCGCCTCGCGCAGCTCGCCGCCCGCCTGCCTGACGAGGACCGAGGCCCCCTGCACCTCGAGCAGACGGACGGCGTTGCTCAGCAGCAGGCGCAGCACCGCAGCGGGGTCGCGCTCGTTGCTGACCGCACGGCCGAACTCGGCGATGCGCTCCATCTCGGCGACCCGGCGCTCGAGGCGACGGCTGAGGAGGTCGAGGCGGCTCGCGAGGTCGGTGGCGGCGAGGTTGGAGCGAACCGCCTCCGCCACCAGGTCCTCGCTCTGAAACACCCCGCTGGCGTCGGTGCGGCCGCCCGGCATGGTGACCTCGACGTCGCCCGCGGCCGCCGCAGCTGCGGCCGCATCCAGGTGGGGACGCATGGCGCGCGCCATCTGCCGCCCGAGCAGGCCGGCGCCCTGTGGACCGGGAGCGACGCCGAGCCGGCCGGCGACCGCCGCGAGGGTCAGCTCGCCGATGGCGGTGAAGGCTTCGAGCACGCCCTGGCCGACGGTCGCGACGGTGGCGAAGGACGGCAGCCCCTCCGGGTTGAGCTGGGCCTCGAGCTCGGGGATGGACTGAATCGTCGGCAGATCGCGCTTGTTGTACTGGAAGATCAGCGGCGTCGCCGCCGGGTCGAGGCCGTTGGCTGTGAGATTGTGGCGGAGATCGGCGAGCGATTGGAGGTTCGCCTGCCCCTGCTCGACTGCAGAGTCGGCGACGAACACCACACCGTCGCTGCCGGCGAGCACGGTGCGCCGCGTCGCCTCGTACTGGACCTGGCCCGGCACCGTGAAGACCTGGAGCACGAGGCGAAAGTCGCGGATGCGGCCGAGATTGAGGGACAGGAGGTCGAAGAAGAGGGTGCGGTCGCTGGCGGTGTTGAGGGAGTAGAGCTTGGTCCGCAGCTGCGGGTCGACCACCCGGTGGATGTGCTGCAGACAGGTGGTCTTACCGCCCACCGCCGGGCCGTAGTAGACGATCTTGATCTTGATCTGGCGGTTCTGATTGTCGAACTGGACCATCGGTCGGCGCCCCCGGGTCCTCCATTATGACCCCGGTGCAGGCTCGGTGCCACCCTGCAGGCGGGCCGCCCGGGGCTCACGGCCCTATACTGGACGGTGGGAGGTTGTGTGCTGCGGATCTCGGGCGGCCTCTTGCTCGCGGCGCTACTCGCGGCGGGCTACGCCCTCTACCTGAGCGGCCGCGACGCGCGCGCGAGCCTCGATGCGGTCAGCGCGCTCGCCGACGGCCTGCGCGACGAGCAGGCCGCCGGGGCGCCGCTCGACCGCGCGACCGCGGAGGCGATGGCCGCCGCCATGGAGACCTTGCGAGCTGCGCCGGAGACGATCGCCGACCACGTCGAGGAGCTGCGGGCCATCGCCCACACCGCTGCCGCATGGGCTGCGGCGGCGCCCACGGCAAGCCCCGAGCTGCACGCGGCGGTGTGCCTGCGGACCGCCGCCGGCCACCTCCGGGCCTACGCCCTCGGTCCTTCGCCGCAGCACCTGCTGCAGGCCGAGCGCAGTCTCGCCGAGGCGCGGCTGGCGCTCAGCGGAGGCGGGGCGGGGGCGAGCGGGAGCGCCGGCCTCGCGACCGACGGTCTCCGTGACCGACTCGGCGACCTCGAGCAGGCGGCCCGGGAGCAGCGCCAGGAGCTCGACGAGGCTCTCGCGCGCTGAGCCACCTCGGCGATCGGCGTCACGCCGCGCGGCACGGGCCCTCAGAGCCCGGTGCGCAGGCCGAGGTCGGCCGTGAGCTCGGCCGCGAGGTTGCTGACGCGGAGCTCGCCGGCGCCGAGCGCCCTCAGATCGGCGGCGAGCAGCGCCAGCCAGCGCTGCACGGCCGCGGTTCGCTCGACCGGTGCGCGGTCCCAGAGCCGCACCGAAGTCTCGCCGTGCGCGTGGGCGATCACCGCCACCGGGTGGAGGGGGCGTGAGTGCTCGACGACCACCCCCTCGACGAGCACCGCTGCGCCGTCGCCGCGACGCCAGGACTCCGTGGTCTTGAGCACCGCCGTACCGAAGCGGCGGACCTCGCGCGGCAGCTCGGCGGCAACGCGTTCCAGGTCGACTGCGCGCTCGAGAATGAGGTGCGGCATCGCGCTGAACCTCCGTCGCTGGGGACCCGGCGCACCCGGTGCGGCCGCGCAGCCCGGAGGCAGTATAGAAGGTCCGCGGCCGGGCCGAATCCTCTGCTACCATGCCTGCCGTGCGCGCGCTGATGGGGGGCCCGGCGGAACGTGTGGTCGAGGCGTTGCTGCCTGGCCTCTGCCCGTGCTGCGGGCAGCCCATGGGTGGTGCCGAGCGCGGTCTCTGCGGCGGCTGCCAGGCGGTCCTGGTCCCGCTCCGCGGTGCGGCCTGCCCACGCTGCGGCGCCCCGGCCGACAGCGGCGAGGAGCCCTGTGTCGAGTGCCGGAGGGCGCCGCCGCCGCAGCTCGGGGCGGTGGTCTGGGGCGAGCACGCCGACACCCTGCGGGCGGCGCTGCTGGCCCTCAAGCACGGGCGGCGCGACGAGCTCGCGCGCCCGCTCGGCTCGCGTCTCGCGGCCGTGGTCGCCGCTGCCGGCTGGGCGGACGCGGTGGAGCTCGTGACCTGGGTGCCGTCGCACCCGCTGCGTCGGCTGGCGCGACCCTGGTGCGCGGCGGAGCTGCTCGCGCGGGAGGTCGCCCGCGGCCTCGCTCGGCCGGCCCGCCGGCTGCTGGTTCGCCGCGGGCTCGGCCGCCAGGCCGGTCGCACGCGAGCCCGCCGGCTGCTCCTGTCGGCCTCGAGCTTTCGGGTCCGCCGCATCCGCGGCACGCCGACCGTGCTGCTGGTCGACGACGTGACCACCACCGGCACGACCTTGCAGCGGGCGGCCGCGGCGCTGACCGCGGCGGGGGCCCGCGCCGTCTTCGTCGCCTGTCTCGCGCGCACGCCCGATCCGAGGAGCATGACATGAGCGTTTTCGACTCCATGATCAAGTACGGTATGCCGCTGATTCCGAAACCGATCGTCGGCCGCGTCGCCCAGCGCTACGTCGCCGGCGAGACGATGGACGACGCCGTCCGCACCCTGCGCGCCCTCAACGCGGAGGGCGCGATGGGCACGGTCGACGTCCTCGGCGAGGAGGTCCAGGAGCGCTCCCGCGCTGCGGCGGCCGTCGGGCAGTACCTCGCCCTGATCGACCGCATCCAGGCCGAGGGCGTGGACGCCAACATCTCGATCAAGCCGACCATGCTCGGCCTCAAGATCGACGAGGCGCTGTGCGCGGACAACGTCGGGACGATCGTCGCCAAGGCGTCCGAGCACGGCAACTTCGTCCGCATCGACATGGAGGACCACAGCTGCACCGATGCCACCCTGCGGCTCTACCGCACCGTCCACGCGGCGCGTCCCCGCGCGGTCGGGGTGGTTCTGCAGGCCTACCTCCACCGCACGCTCGGCGACATCCGCGGCCTCCTGCCGCTCGCGCCCAACATCCGCGTCTGCAAGGGCATCTACCGCGAGCCGAGAGCAATCTCCTGGCACGACTTCGAGACCGTCCGCGCCAACTTCGTGGCCGCGGTCGACCGGCTGCTGACGGCGGGGGCCTACGTCGGCATCGCCACCCACGACCCCTACCTCGTGTGCGCCGCCATGGCGACAGTGGATCGGCTCGGGCTCGACCCCTCCCGCTACGAGTTCCAGATGCTGCTGGGCGTCGACCCCGAGCTGCGTCGCATCATCCTCGCAACTGGCCACCGCTTGCGGGTCTATGTGCCCTTCGGGCGCGACTGGTACCCCTACTCGATGCGCCGCCTGCGCGAAAACCCAACGGTCGCGCGCCACGTCATGCGCGCGATGCTCCCCTGGCGCTGACGGCGGCGGCCGCTGCCGACATTGAGGGCTCGCGCGAAACCGGGTATGCTGCAGCCGCGCGCTCTCGCGCGTCGGGGGTCATCATGCGGACGCCTACCACCACGTTTTTCCTGTCGCTCGTCGCTCTCGCGGCGTGGGCCGGCGTGGCTCTCGCCGGCTCACAGGCGCGCATCGCGGGCCGCGTCACCGACAGCTCCGGTAAAGCCGTCGGCGGCGCCAGGATCGTCATCACCAGCGCCGACGTGGCGGCCTTCGAGAAGACCATGGAGACCGACCGCGACGGCGAGTTCAAGGTGCTGATCCTGGACGCGACGCGGCGCTACCTCCTGCGCGTCGAGGCCAAGGGCTACCAGACCCAGGAGCGGCCGTTCAAGGTCGGGGTGGGCACCACCGACACCTTCTTCGAGTTCTCGCTGAGCTCGGTCAAGGAGGCCGAGGCCGCGTCCACCATGGAGGTCCTCGAGCAGCCCGGCTACCGGGAGATGGGCGAGGGGCGGACCCTCTACGCAGCCGGCAACAAGGAAGCGGCTCTCGCCAAGTTCGAGGCCGCAGCGGCGGCGAAGCCGGACCTGGTGCCGGCTCTCGCCGCGGTCGCCGAGGTCCGTTTCGAGCTCGGCGACGCGGCCGGGGCGCTGGCTGCCGCCCGCACCTGCCTCGAGGTCGACGGGGAATCGGCCGACTGCCTCGCAACCGCCGCCAATGCCGCCGGCGTGCTCGGCGACGAGCCCGCCCGTGCCGGCTTCCTCGCCAGGTACCAGGAGATCAACCCGGAGGACCCCGCGCTGCTCTACAACAGCGCCGCGGTGTTCCTCAACAAGCTCGATGACGAGGGGGCGCGGCCGCTCCTCGAGAAGTGCCTCGAGGTCGACCCCGGCTTCGCTCCCTGCAACTTCGAGTACGGCATGATGCTGCTGCGGACCGGCGACCTCGAGGGCGCGAAGAGGCACCTCGAGAAGTACCTCGAGGTGGCCCCCGAGGGAGCCGAGGCCGCGACCGCCCGCGAGACCTTGAAGTACCTCTGAGGCGCTCGGCGGGCCCTCGAAGCGCCGGGCGGGCGGGATCGTCCCCGAGGGGGGATCCGGCGCCGCCGATCGGCAGCTCGTGAAGGGCCGCCCCCCGGAGATGCGACTCCCGGTCAAGGACCGAAGGAACGGGCCCTCAGCGCTCGGCCGCCGGGCGGCGGCGGCGGCGTGACCGCAGCTCCTCCTCCTTGAACATGAACTTGATCGACTGCTTGAAGAGGAGGAGGTTCGGCGCGTCGACCCGGTTCAGCTTGATGCAGGTCTTGTCGTACCACTCGATCCAGCCGCGCAGCTCGGTGCCGTCGGTCAGCACCACCACCATCGCGGTCCGGTTCTGCATCTGCTTGAGGTAGTAGAAGCTCTCGGCATTGGTCTGCTCTGCGGGCGCCTGCTTGCGGCGGCTGGTGCTCCGCGCGGGGTACTTGTCCATCAGCTCGTTCATCGACGGGCGGATCAGCTTGCGGTCTGACATGAAGCACTCCTCACGCCCCATGCTGTGCGGCGAAGGAATCCGAACGCATGAAGTCTTCAGGTTCTGCCCCACAGAGTACCAGAAACCGATCGCGCTGTCTCCCGGGCGCAGCCGATCTCAGCCACGGTCGCGCGGCGAGTCGGGGTACTGGTCCACCTCGTGGGCCAGGCAGCACATGAGGCGCCCGCACATGCCCGAGATCTTGCTCGGGTTGAGGCTCAGGTTCTGGCGCTTGGCCATCCGCACCGTCACCGAGTGGAAGCGCTCCATGAAGGTCGTGCAGCACAGGCAGCGGCCGCAGGGGCCGAGGCCGCCACACAGCCGCGCGCCATCCCGCACCCCGAGCGACCGCATCTCGATGCGGCGGCGGAAGCGCCGACCGAGGTCGCGCTGCAGGGGACGGAAGTCGATCCTCTTCTCGGCCGAGAAGTACACCACCGCCTTGCGGCCCGACAGCGGCAGCCGGACCTTGAACGGGTGGAGGTCGAGCTCGAGCTCGCGGGTGCGGCGCCTCAGGAAGCGCTCGATCTCGCGCTCGAGGTGAAAGGTATCTTCGTGCCGCTTCTCGTCCTCGGCAGTCGCCCGGCGCACCACCTTCGCGCCCTGGCGCCGCGGGAGCTTGAAGTTCGTCGGCGAGAAAACCGTGACCCGGCCAAGGAAGCTCCCGTCCGCGGTCTCGACGACGATGGACTCGCCGTGGTGGAGGCTGAGGTCGCCGGCGTGGCAGGCCAGCGGCGGCAGGTCCGGGTCGACCATGACCGGCACCCAGTCGTCCTTCGCCGGAACCACCGGCCAGGGGACGAGCTCGAGCATCAGTTCTTCCCCTCGTCGCCCCGCTGGGCCGCGAGCTCGCGGTCGGCCGTCAGCACCTTGGCGGCGCCGGCCCGCCGCGCCTCGGCCAGGGCCTGGGCGACCGCCGGCCGCTCCGCGGCGATGATCTGAGCCGCGAAGTAGGCCGCGTTCGCCGCCCCTGCCGGACCGACCGCGAAGGTCGCCACCGGAACCCCCGAAGGCATCTGCACGGTTGCGAGCAAGGCGTCGACGCCGTCGAGCACGCCGCCCGGCAGCGGCACGCCGAGCACCGGCCGCAGCGTCAGGCCGGCGACGAAGCCGGCGAGGTGCGCCGCCATGCCCTCGGCCGCGCCCTGGAGGTGCTTCCAGTCGCTCGCCGAGCCCATCAGCAGCAGGACCTCAGGCGCGCTCAGCGGAGGCCCCCAGGCTTTCGAGGGTGTCGCGACCGATATCGGGTCGGTACCACTTGCCCGTGAAGTCGATCCGCTCGACGCCCGCGTAGGCGGTCCCGAGCGCTTCGTCGAGGGTCGAGCCGCGGCCGCAGACCGACAGCACCCTGCCGCCGGCGGTGACCAGCGTGCCGTCCTCGCGGAGCTTGGTGCCCGCGTGGTAGACCGTCACCCCGGCCAGCGCCATGGCGTCGTCGACGCCCGTGATCTGGTCGCCGCGGCGGGGGCTGCCCGGGTAGCCCTCGGCCGCGACCACGATGCAGGCCACGGCCTCCTTGCGCCACTGCATGCTCGCCGTCTGCAGGGCGCCGTCGGCGGCGTCACGGGCGACCGCGGCGAAGTTGTCGTCCAGCCGCAGGAAGATGGCCTGGGTCTCGGGATCGCCGAGGCGACAGTTGAACTCGAGAACCCGCGGGCCGGCCGCGGTCATCATCAGGCCCGCGTAGAGGACCCCGCGGTACTCCCGGCCCTCCGCCGCCATCCCGGCGACCGCCGGCCGGACCACCGAGTTGAGGATCAGGCGGCTGGTTCCCGGCGGGATCACGAGCGCCGGCGAGTGGGCGCCCATGCCGCCGGTGTTCGGCCCCTGGTCACCTTCGTGGGCGCGCTTGTAGTCGTGGGAGGTGGCGATCGGCACCACCCGGGTGCCGTCCGTGATCGCCATGTAGGAGACCTCCTCCCCGCTCAGGCACTCCTCCACCAGGACCTTGTCGCCGGCGTCGCCGAATCGCCGCTGGACGAAGAAGACCTCGATCGCCTGCGCGAGCTCGTCCTCGCTGCGGACCATCAGCACGCCCTTGCCCGAGGCCAGGCCGTCGGCCTTGAAGACCACCGGCAGCCCGAGCTCGCGAGCTGCCGCCGCCGCCTCGTCAGCGGAGCGGGCGCAGCGGGAGTCGGCGGTCGGGATGCCGTGACGGCGGCAGAAGTCCTTGGCGAAGACCTTGCTCGACTCGAGCATCGCGGCGTCGCGGCGCGGGCCGAAGAGGCGCAGTCCGCGGCGCGCGAACTCGTCGCCGATGCCGAGGGCGAGCGGCAGCTCGGGGCCGACGATCGTGACGTCGACCTTGAGGTCGGCCGCGGCCTCCGCGACGCTGGGCAGGTCGTCAGCCGCCACCGGCAGGCAGTCCGCCGCGCGGGCGATGCCGGGGTTGCCGGGCGCCGCGTACACCTCGCTGACGCCCTCGGAGCGGCGCAGGGCGTGGACGACGGCATGCTCGCGGGCGCCGGAGCCGAGGACCAGAACCCGCACCGCCTCAGCCCTTCGCCTGCAGCAGGCTGAGCAGGCTCGTCTGCACGACATCGGCCGCGGAGCAGCCGCGGCTGAGGTCGTTGGCGGGCTTGGCGAGGCCCTGCATGAGCGGCCCGAGCGCCCGCGCGCCACCGAGCCGCTCGACCGCCTTGTAGCAGATGTTGCCGGCGTTGAGGTCGGGGAACACGAGGACGTTGGCGCGGCCGGCGACCGCCGAACCCGGCGCCTTGCGCTCGCCGATCCTCGGGACCAGCGCGGCGTCGAGCTGCAGCTCGGTGTCGAAGACGAAGTCGGGGCGGCGGCGCTCGAGCTCGGCGCCCGCCGCCTTGACCTTGTCGACGAGGGCGTGGGCCGCCGAGCCCTTGGTCGAGAACGACAGCAGGGCGACCCTCGGCTCGCCGCCGACGATCGAGCGGAAGGTGGCGGCGGCGCCCATCGCGATCTCGGCAAGCTGCACCGGATCGGGGTCGGGCAGCACTGCACAGTCGGCGAACACCATGACCCCGCCGTCGCCCCACGAGGGATCGGGGTGGACCATGACGAAGGCCGAGGACACGGTCTTCAGGCCCGTGCCGGGGCCGATGCAGTGGAGGGCCGCGCGCACGGTGTCGGCGGTGGTGCGCACCGCGCCGCCTACCGAGGCGTCGGCCGCCCCGGTGGCGACCAGGAGCGAGGCGAAGTAGAGCGGGTCCGTCACCGCGGCATCGGCCATCGCGGGAGTCATGCCCTTGGCCGCCCGGCGCGCCAAGAGGAGCTCCACGAGGGCCGCGCGACGGGGGTCGTTCGCGGGATCGACGACCTCGACGCCGGCCGCCTCGAGCTCGACGTGGGCGCTCCCCCGCTCGGCGCTCGGGCAGAGGAGAGTGACCTGACAGAGGCGGCGCGCCGCGAGCTCCGCTGCGGCCTCGACGATGCGCGGATCGTGCCCCTCCGCGAGCGCCACCCGTCCCGAAACTGCAGCCGCACGATCGACAAGCCGAGCGAGAAAATCCACAGCTCCTCCCCCGGCAGGTATTGTAACCCAGAGGCCTCCGGCGGCCCATTGCTACAATGCGTCGCAGCGTCAGGTGCCGCGAGCCGAGCCAGGGAGGTTACGGGAGATGCGGATCGCTTCGGATGTCACCCGCCTGATCGGCGACACGCCGCTGGTGCGGCTGAACCGGTTGACGGTCGGCCTCGCCGCGACGGTGGTCGCCAAGCTCGAGTTCTTCAACCCGGCGCACTCGGTCAAGGACCGGATCGGCGTCGCCATGATCGACGACCTCGAGCGCCGGGGCGTGATCGAGCCCGGGGCGTCGACGATCGTCGAGTCGACCTCGGGCAACACCGGGGTGGCCCTCGCGATGGTCGCAGCCGCCCGCGGCTACCGCTGCGTGCTGACGATGCCGGAGTCGATGTCGCTCGAGCGGCGCAAGGTCCTGCGTCTCCTCGGAGCCGAGATCCACCTCACCCCGGCCGCCGAGGGCATGCGCGGGGCGAACGCGCGCGCCGAGGAGTTGGTTGCTGCCATCCCGGGAGCCGTGATGGCGCGCCAGTTCTCGAACCCCGCCAACCCGGAGATCCACGCCGCGACCACCGCCCAGGAGCTGTGGCGCGACACCGACGGCCGGATGGACGTGTTCGTGGCCGGGGTCGGCACCGGCGGCACGATCACCGGCGTCGGGCGGGTCTGGCGCCAGCGGCGGCCCGGGGTCCGCATCGTGGCCGTGGAGCCCGCCGCCTCGCCCGTGCTGTCGGGCGGGCAGGCCGGGCCGCACAAGATCCAGGGCATCGGCGCCGGCTTCGTCCCCGACAACCTCGACCGCACGGTGATCGACGAGGTGATCGCGGTCGACAACGACACGGCCCTGGCCACCGCGCGCCGGCTCGCCCGCGAGGAGGGCATCCTGGCCGGCATCTCGAGCGGCGCCGCCGGCGCCGCCGCGCTCCAGGTGGCCGCCCGACCGGAGATGGCGGGCAAGCTGGTCGTCTTCGTGGTGCCTTCGACCTCGGAACGCTACATCTCCACCGACCTCTTCGCCGAGCTCTGAGGCGCCCCGCCGGCCGGCATCCGGACGCGCAGCGGACGCGGGTCGACGCTCAGCTCGACCGGCAGGTGTCCGATCACGTCGCCGTCGATCTGGAAGGGCACCGGAGTGTCGGCCCGCCCCGGCTCGAGCCGCACCTGCGTGGCCACGCTGCGGAGGACGTCGGCGCGGCGCAGGTGGCTGCCGCCCGGGATGCCGGCGAGGAAGGCGAGCGCCGCCCGCCGGCCCGCCGTCCGCTGCGCCACCACCTCGAAGTCGCCCCGGAACGGATCCGCCCCGGGCGTCGCCGCCCAGCTGCCGCCATAACAGCGGGACTTGCCGACGATCACCCAGCCCGCCTCGTTGACCGCGCCGTCCACGACCACGCGCAGCCGCGGCAGCGAGCTCGAGCCGAGGGCCTCGACGAGGCCCTGCAGCGCGACCCCGACCCTGCCGCCGAAACGCTTGAGGGACGGTCGCAGGCGCTCGAGGACCCAGGAGTCGGGACCGGCCGAGAGCATCAGCAGCACGAGATCGCCGCGGTCGCTGCGGCCGACCCGCATCTCACGGTCGCGGCCGGCGAGCAGCGCGGCCACGGCCCGCGCCGACGGCCGCGGCACCGCGAGCTCGTAGGCGAGCACCGAGGTCGTGCCGCCGGGCAGCACGCCCATCGCCGTGGGGCTGCCGATCAGCCCGCGGGCGACCGCGTTGTAGGTGCCGTCACCGCCGAAGGCGAACACCAGGGGCAGACCAGCGGCCGCCGCCCGCGCGGCGAGCTCGGTGGTCTCCTCGGCGCTGCGGGCGGTCTCGATGGCGAGCTCCGCGCCGCAGGCCGCGGCGACCGCCGCGAGTCGCCCGCGATGGCGGAGCAGGCGGCCGCCACCCGCGATCGGGTTGAGGATCACCGGCACGCGGGTCATGGCGCGTCGGTCTCGGGAAAGAGCGCGGGAGCCGGCGCGCGGGGCTCGAGGCCGAGGTGCTGGTAGGCGCGC
Organism: Thermoanaerobaculales bacterium; assembly: GCA_025456385.1. Classification (GTDB taxonomy): domain Bacteria; phylum Acidobacteriota; class Thermoanaerobaculia; order Thermoanaerobaculales; family Sulfomarinibacteraceae; genus Sulfomarinibacter. Next base: position 16,842 of record JALOKS010000045.1, read on the forward strand.
GCGGTCACCGTGCGCCCGCGGGGAGTGCGCTGCAGCATGCCGATCTGCAGCAGGTAGGGCTCGTGGATCTCCTCCAGGGTGCCGCGGTCCTCGCCGATCGACGAGGCCAGGGCCTTGAGCCCCACCGGGCCGCCGCCGTAGACGTCGATGATGGTCGCCAGCAGCTGTCGGTCGAGGTTGTCGAGGCCGAACGCGTCGACCTCCATCTGCTCGAGTCCCCAGCGCGCCGCCTCCAGGCTCACCGACTCGGAGCCGAGGTGGTGGGCGAAGTCGCGCACCCGGCGGAGCAGGCGGTTGGCGATCCGCGGCGTGCCGCGCGAGCGGCGCGCGATCTCGGTGGCGGCGGTGGCGTCGATCGCGATGCCCAGGATCTGCGCCGACCTGCCGACGATCACGGCGAGGTCGTCGCCGGGGTAGAACTCGAGGCGGTGGACGATGCCGAAGCGGTCGCGCAGGGGCGCGGTCAGCAGGCTGGTCCTCGTCGTCGCCCCGACCAGGGTGAAGCGCGGCAGGGACAGGCGGACGCTGCGCGCCGCCGGACCCTGGCCGATCACCAGGTCGAGCTCGAAGTCCTCCATCGCCGGGTAGAGGATCTCTTCCACCGCCGGCGGCAGGCGATGGATCTCGTCGATAAAGAGCACGTCCCCCGCCTGCAGGTTGGTCAGCAGGGCAGCGAGGTCGCCCGCCCTCTCGAGCACCGGCCCCGAGGTGAGGTGGAAGCGGGCGTCCATCTCGTTGGCGATGATGTGGGCGAGGGTCGTCTTGCCGAGGCCTGGCGGGCCGAAGAAGAGGGCGTGGTCGAGGGCCTCGCCGCGGTGCCGCGCCGCCTGGATGAAGACGGCGAGGTTGGCGGTCAGACGCCGCTGGCCGACGAACTCGTCGAGGCGCCGCGGCCGCAGCGTCTCCTCGAAGGGCCGCTCGCCGGCCTGGCGTTCGGTGGTCAGGACCTCGTCGCTCACGGGCTCGACTCTACTCTATCGCCCGCGTGAGGGGTACCGCAGGGAGCAGGGAGCACCCGCCCACCCGACCACCCGGTCCGGGGATCAGGAAGCAAGGACAACAGCGCACGGACTCTCACTCAACCCGTGACAACCCAGGGGCAGAATTCTTGTCCTCTGCTCCTTGCTCCCTGCTCCTTGCTCCTTGCTCCCTGCTCCCTGCTCCTTGTGCCCGGGTGGACGGGCGGTAGGCGCTACCGCGTCAGCCGCTGCAGCGCGAGCCGCAGCAGCTCGCCGACCTCGACACCGGGCGCCTCCGCCCAGGCCGCATCGACGGCCCGGGCCGCGT
>JALOKS010000283.1 GCA_025456385.1 Thermoanaerobaculales bacterium
TGCCGGCCGGGGTCGTCGTCGAGGAAGCCCACCACCTGGAAGCCGTACTCACGATGGGCGTCGAGGCGCTCCACCACCTGGCGGCCGAGCTCGCCGGCTCCGATCACCAGCACCCGCTGCAGGTTGCCGCCGACGCGCCGGATCTTCGCCAGGCTCTCGGACACCGCCCAGCGGGTCAGGCCGACCAGCACCAGGTCGACCGCCGCGAAGACGACCAGGAACAACCGCGAGTAGGTGAAGCCGTCCGGCCGGTAGAAGGTCAGCCCGGCGGCGAGCAGGATGGTCGCCAGCAGCACCGCGGCCGCCACCCGCAGGCCCTCGTCGAAACGCGAGCGGATCCGCCGCCGGTGGTACAGCCCCTGGAAGTAGAAGACCAGGGGGTAGAGCACCATCACCACCGGCACCAGGTTCAGGTACGGGCCGAGCGGCGGCAGCCCCTTGGTGACCGGGTGGATCTCGACCTCGAAGCGCAGCCAGAACGCGACCGCGACCGCGAGGCCGGAGGCCAGCACGTCGCCGACGAGCTGCAGCAGGACCTGGATCTGGCGGCGCCGTTCAATCACGGGCGCGCCTCAGCGAAGCCGAGCCGGTCGAGGAGGAAGCGGAAGCGGGTGCGGAAGCGGTCGCGGGAGAAGAGGTCCGCGCGCTGGCTGAGCTGCTGCGGGTCCCAGCGGCGGCCGAGCACCCGCGCCGTGGCCTCGACCAGGGCCTCGATCGAAGAGGTCTCGGCGAGCTCGCCCTCGAGACCGCCGCGGATGATGTCGGCGGTGCCGGACTGGGCCAGCCCGACCACCGGCGTACCGCAGGCGAGGGCCTCGACGGACACCATGCCGAAGTCCTCGACGTTGGGGACCAGGAGGGCCGCCGCCCGCCGGTAGGCCTCGCGCAGCTCGGCGCGGTCGATCCAACCCAGGAAGCGCACGTCGGGACCGCCGAGCCGGCGCAGGGAGCGCATGAGCGGGCCGGTACCCACGATCTCCAGGGTCCGACCGAGCTTCCTCGCGACCGCAATCGCCACCTCCACCCTCTTGTACGGAACCAGGGCGGCGACCGTCAAGAGCGAGTCGCCGCGGGTCCCCCCGGGGGTGAAGTACTCGGTCGCCACCGGCGGCGGGATGACCTCCGCGTTGCGGTTCCAGTAGTGCTTGATCCGCCACGCCACCAGGCGGGAGTTGGCGACCAGCCGATCGACCCTGGCCGACGACACCATGTCCCACTGGCGGAGGCGCGCGAAGCGGGTCTCGACCACCGGACGCAGCAGCCGCGGGATGGGGTCGAGGTAGCGCCCGCGCTGGTCCCAGACGTAGCGCATCGGCGTGTGCACGTAGCTGAGGTGGAACGCGCCCGGCGGCGGGATCACCCCCTTGGCGACGCAGTGCGAGCTCGAGATGACGAGATCGGCGTCGGGAAAGGCGAAGGACTCGGCCGCCGCCGGCATCAGCGGCAGCAGGTAGCGCCAGCGGCGGCCGCCGAAGGACAGGCCCTGCAGCCAGGAGGTGTGAATGGCGTGCTGCTCGAGCAGCGGTGCGATGCTGCCCGTGCGGTGGACCAGGGTGTAGATCGGCGCCTCGGGAAAGAGCCGCGCGATGTCGTACAGCACCCACTCGCCGCCGCGCATGCCGGTCATCCAGTCGTGGACCAGGGCAACCCGCACTCACACCTCCCCGAGGGCCAGCCGGTACACGGCCACCGTCTCCTCGACGGTCCGGCTCCAGCTCATGCTCTCCGCGCGCCGCCGGCCCGCCTCGACCATCCGCCGCCGCAGCGGGTCGTCCACCAGCACCCGCTCGAGCGCCGCCGCCACCTCGTCCACCTCGAGGGGGTTGACGAGGCGGGCCGCGCCCTCCCCGAGCTCGCGCATCGCCCCCAGGTTCGAGGTGATGACCGGCACCCCCGCGCACATCGCCTCGAGGATCGGCAGCCCGAAGCCCTCGTACAGCGAGACCTGCAGCTGCACCGCCGCCACATGGTACAACGCGTTGAGGTCGGCGCGGGGAACCCGCCCGAGCAGCCGTACCCGGTTGCCGAGACCGAGCCGCTCCGCCCGGGTCTGCAGGCGGCTCTCGCGATCGGCGCCGCCGATGAAGACCAGCTGACCGGGAATGCGGTGCTGGCGCACGGCGAGGTGGTAGGCCCGCAGGACGAGGTCGAGGTTCTTGTGCGGCTTGTCGTTGGACACCGTCAGGATCACCGGCGAGCGCAGCCCATAGCGCAGCTTGAGCTCGTCGAGCGCCTCCTTGGACGGACGCTCGGCGAGAGCCGGGTCGACGCCGTTCGGCACCACCACCAGGCGCTGCGGGTCGGCGGCGAAGAGGTTGATGAGGTCGCGCCGCGACGCGCGCGAGACGGTGATCACGCGTCGCGCCCGGCGCAGGGCGGAGCCCATCACCACCCGCAGGTACACGCGCGCGAGGTGGGGCCGCCTGCGCGGCGGGTAGAAGAGCTGGATGAGGTCGTGCACGGTGACCACCGTCGGCCGCGGCATGAGGCGCGGCAGCACGTAGTGGGGAATGTGCACGAGGTCGACCCGCGCGCGGGCGAGCGCCACCGGCAGCTGCAGGTGCTCGGCGACCCCGTAGCCGCGCGCCGAGGTGGTGACGACCCGGGCGCTCGGCGCCAGCTCGGCCACCCGCTCCTCATGGCCGGCGCGCGCCACCACCGTGAGCTCGAGGTCGGTCCGCGCCTCGAGCCCGCGCAGCAACGCGCGCACGTAGGTGCCGATTCCGAAGTCGGTGAGCTTGCGCCCATCCACCGCCAGCCGCATCACCATGGCGCCATTGTAGCCTCGCCGAAAAACCTTCTAAAGGACGAATGTTGAAACGTTTGGGCGCGCGCGGCGCGGGTCCTGCGAAGGCCCGCCGCCGGGCCGGCAGCTATACTGGCCGGCATGCGGACCGCCCTGGTCATCCCCTCCCTGGGCGCACGCCAGCTCGCTTCCTGCCTCGAGGCGGTCGCCGCTCTCGAGCCGGCGCCCGCGCCGTGCATCCTGGTGCTCTCGGGCGGCGCCGCCGCGCCAGCAGGCGCCCCCGGCTGGCTCGAGCGGATCGAGCGCCCGCAGCGGCTGGGGTTCGCGGCCGCCGTCAACCTCGGCATCGGCGCCGCCGAGGGCCGGGCCGAGGCCCTCGCCCTGCTCAACGACGACGCCCTGCCCGCCCCCGGCTGGCTCGGCGCCCTCGCCGCCGCCCTCGCCGCCGCGCCCGGCCTGGCCGCCGTCCAGGGCACCGTCAGCGACGCGAGCGGGACGCGGGTCGACGGGCGCGGCATCGCCTTCGACCGCTGGGGCCTGCCGGTGCAGATCGACCGCGGCGCGGCGCTGACGGCGGACGCGGCGGCGGCGGCGCCGGTCGCCGTCTCCGGCACCGCCTGCCTCTACCGCTTCGACGCCCTGCGCCGGGCAGCGCTCCCGGACGGCTCGGTCTTCGACCCGCGCTTCGGCAGCTACCACGAGGACCTCGACCTCGGCCTGCGCCTGCGCCGTCTCGGTTGGGGCTGCGCCTGCGTTGGCGGTGCGAGCGCCCGCCACCTCGGCTCGGCGACCGGCCCCTCCCTGGCCTGGCGCCACCCCTGGTGGCTGCTCGCCAACCGCTGGCGGGCGTTGGCCGGCAACCTCGAGCCGCGCGCCCTGCTCGCGGCGATGCCGCGGCTGCTGCGGGGCGAGCTGCGCGCCGTGCGCACCCTGCTGCGCTCGAGCCCGCGCGCCCTGCCGGCGGCGGCCGCGGTCGCCGCCTCCCTGCCGCTGCTGCTGGCGGGCGGCTGGCTCCGGCGGAGCCCGGGCCCGCGCCTCGCGGCGCTCCCGGGTCCGGGGCGATGAGGGTCCTCGTCCTCACCGACGACCGCGTCGGCCCCCTGATGGCCGGCTCCGCCCTGCGCGCCTGGGAGCTTGCGCGGGTGCTGCTCGACGCCGGCCACGAGGTCGTGCTCGCCGGCGCCGCCGGCTCCACCCACCCCGAGGGCCACGGACCGCCGGTGGTCGAGAACCCGCGCTGGGGCTGGGCCGAGGCAGTGGTCGCGGCGCCCTGGAGCCTGCCGCCGCGGGCCTGCCTGCCGCCGCGGGCCTTTCTCGGCCGCCACCTGCTGATCGTCGACGGCGCCACGCCGCTGCTCGCCGAGCTCGCGGCGGTGCCGCCCTCGCCGCTCGTCCGCCGCCGGCGGCACACCGCCGCCGCCCGCCTGCCCCTCGCGCTCGCCCGCGCCGACGCCGTGCTCGCGGCCGGCACGGCCCAGCTCAGGTGGTGGCGGCGGCAGCTCGCCGCGCGGCCCGGCGTACCCGTCGTCGACCTCCCCTTCGGCATCCCCGAAGCCGACCCGCCGCCCGGCGCCGAGCCCCTCGCCGGCGTGCCGGCGGCCTGGGCGGTGGTGCTGTGGTGGGGCGGGGTGTGGCCCTGGCTCGACCTCGAGACCCTGCTCGCCGCCCGCGCCCGCCTCGGCCGCACGCCGCTGAGCCTCGTCGTGCCGACCGCGCCGCGGCCCGGCGCGGCCGCGGCCGGCTACAGCCGGGCGCAGCTCCTCGAGGCCGCCCGCCGGCACGGCCTCGAGCCGCCGCAGGTGGTGGCACTGGAGAGCTGGGTGCCCTACGCCGAGCGCCACCGGGTCCTCAACCGGGCTGCGCTGCTCGCGGTCCTCCACCGACCGGGGCCCGAGGCCGAGCTCAGCTTCCGTACCCGGGCGCTCGACGGCCTGTGGGCGGCGGTGCCGCTGCTCCTCAGCGAGGGCGGCGCGGTGGCGGAGCTCGCCCGCGCCGGCGGCTGGGGTGGCGTCGTCCCCGCCGCCCAGGCCGAGCTCACGGCCGCCGCCATCCACCTCCTGCTCGGCCGGCGCGAGCAGGAGCGCTGCCGGGCCGCGCTCGCCGAGCAGCGCGAGTCGTGGCGCTGGTCGGTGGTGGCGCGTCCGCTGCTCGAGCTCCTGCCAGGGCTGCCGGCAGCGCCGCGCGCACCGCTCGCGGGGGCGGCGCTGGCCGCCGCCTTCCGCCTGCTCCCGCGGGCCGCGGAGGAGCCGTCGTGACGGCGGACGTGCAGGCGGTGGTGGTGCGCTGGCGCGGCGGCGACGAGGCGGCGGCCTGCCTCGGCTCCCTGCTCGCCCTCGGCGGCCCGCGGCTCGGCCGCATCACCCTCGTCGACTCGGGCTCAGGCGACGGCGGCGCCGAGCGCCTCGCGGCCGCCTTCCCGGCGGTCGAGGTGCTGGCCCTGGCTGCCAACCTCGGCTTCGCCCACGCCGCCAATCGCGGCGCCGCGGCCGGCGGGCAGGAGCTCGTGCTCCTCCTCAACCCCGACCTCGAGCTGCGCCCGGGCGCGGTCGACGCGCTCGCCGCATGCCTCGACAGCCGGCCGGAGGCCGCCGGCGCGGTGCCTCTGCTGGAGGGCCCCGACGGCCGCAGCCAGCACCGCTGGCAGCTGCGCCGCCTGCCCGGAGGGCTGCGCCTGGCGAGCGGCCGCGGCGGGGCGGCGGCCTTCGCCTCCGCGCCGCGCGCGGTGGCGCCGGTGGAGCAGCCGGCTGCCGCCGCCTGGCTGATCCGGCGCCGGGTCTGGGAGGTTCTGGGCGGCCTCGACGAGGGCTTCGCACCGGCGTGGTGGGAGGACGTCGACTTCTGCGCCAGGCTCCGGGACCGCCTCCGCGGGCCCGACGCGCCCGCCGGAGAGGGCTTCCTCGTCGAGCCGTCGGCGCGCATGGCGCACCGCGGCGGCTCCTCGGTCGCCTCCCTCGGCGACGCGGCGTTCCTCGCCGCCTTCCACCGCAACCTGCTCCGCTACGCCGCCCGC